>JBKPFI010000079.1:0-11735 GCA_046728775.1 Actinomycetota bacterium
GCGGGGTGGGGGGGGCCCTCGGTCCGGGCGGGTTGGGCGGCGCCCCCCGGGCGGCGGGGGGCGCGGCGGGGTCCCGCGGGCCCCGCGCGCCCGTCCGGGTAGCCGGTGCCGTCCCAGCGCTCGTGATGGTGGCGAACGAGCGGGAGGATCGCCTGCAGCGACTGAATCGGCCGCAGGATCTGCTCGCCGACTTCCGGGTGAGTGCGCATGACCTGCCACTCCTCGTCCGTGAGGGGACCGGGTTTGTTCAGGATCGCCTCCGGGACGCGCACCTTGCCGATGTCGTGCAGCACAGCGCCGAGCTCGACGCTCTGGACCGCGTCGAGGTCGAGGTCGAGCTCCGCCGCGACCGACACGGCCAGCCGCACGACCTCCTCGGTGTGCTGGCTCGTGACCGCGTCCTTAGCCTCGAGCGCGTTCGACAGCGACGCGAGCGTCTCCCGGTAGAGGCGCTGCGCACGCTCTTCGTGCTCGAAGGCGGCGAGCAGGCCGCCGATCTGCGCGGCTGCGAGCTCGGCGAGGTGGCGCTCGGGAGCCGGGAAGGCCCGGGCGCGCGAGTCGTAGACCTCGATCAGGCCCCACGTCCGGTTCTCGACCACCAGCGGCACGAGCAGGACCGCCTGCATCTCCATTTCCCGGAGCACGAACACCTCGGCGGGATCGGCGCCCGGGTCGTCGGCGCAGATCGAGGACGGCACCCGCGACTCCAGCACCGTCTCGGTGGCGGGGTAGTCCGAGAGGTAGTAGCTCAGCCCCCGCGCGACCTGGCGCCCGTCGCGAGAGTAGTCGGCGACCTCGCGCAACAACCCGTCCTCGAGCTGCGAGACGAGGCAGGCCTCCGCATTCAGCAGCAGCGTCAGCTCGCGGCTGGCCACGCGCAGCATGCGCTGCGAGACGTGCTCGGCCGCGATCGCGCGCGACAGCGAGACGAGCCTCGAGAGCGGCTCGGCGCTCGAGGCAAGCCCCAGCGGCCGACGGGAGCTCCGGGTGGGCAGCGCCCCTGCCCTCACGCCGCCACCTCGATGCGCGTGCCGGACCGCTTTGCCTGGTACATCGCCTCGTCGGCGATGCGGAGAAGCTCCTCCGGCTCCTCCCGCGTCCTGCTCGTCGCGACGCCGAAGCTCGCATTGAGCGTTCGGACGAGCGGGTCGATGTTCGCCTCGATCGCAGCGACGATCCGGGCCACGACCTCTCGCGCTTCCGTCTCCGTCGCGCCGCACAGGAGCAGGGCGAATTCGTCGCCGCCGACGCGGAACGCGCGGTCCTCGCTGCGAACGCGCTCTTCCAGCAGCGTCGCGAAGCGGGAGAGCACGCGGTCGCCGGCCGCGTGGCCGTGGTTGTCGTTGATCTCCTTGAAGTTGTCCACGTCGAGGAAGACGAGGGCGAGCGGCTTCACCTCGCACTCTTCGGCGGCAGCGCCGAGCTCCTCGAGCAGCGCACGCCGGTTGAGCAGCCGCGTGAGCGGGTCGTGGTTCGCGAGGAAACGGGTCTCCTCGAGCTGCGTCGCCACGGCGAGCGCCTCCATCGCGTGGTTCGCGAAGACGCGCAGCGCCTGCAGGACCTGGTCGGTCGGGAGCAGGCGGTTGCGCGGCTCGTCCGCCCAGAGCACCCCGCGGACCGTGCCGTCGGTGTCCAGCAGCGGCACGACGAGCCAGTGGTGATCCCAGGCGTGCGGGCCCCGTCCGTTCATCACCGAGCGGTACACGAGCTGAGTCGGCCCGACGCGCGGCTCCGCTTCCGCACGTGGCACGAGGTAACAGCCGGCGGCCTCGAACTGCGGCTCGAAGAGGCGCGAGATCAGCTCCAGTTCGAGCACCGCCGTGGCGGCGACGTCGGCGTCGTCCCAGCCGGCGCAGGCGACGGGCCTCAGCAGTCCCGTCTCCTCGTCGAGCAGCTGGATCAGCACGCGGTCGAACTCGAGCGCCTCCGAGACGCCCTCGCACACCGAGGTCAGCATCTCCTCGACCGACATCGTCTGCGGGAGCTGCGACGAGACCCGCAGCAGCTGCTCGAGGCCGGCGTGGTGCCGGTGGAAGCGCGCGCGCTCCTGCGCCGCCTCGAGCGCGAGCGCGGCATGCGAGGCGAGCGCCACGGCGACGGCGAGCTGCTCGTCGGCCGGCCGGCGGCCGTCGAACGGGTCCCCGAACGACATGATCCCGAGGATCTGGCCGTCCGAGCGTTCGAGCGGAACGAATAGCTCGTCGTTGGGGTGCCAGCCGTCGTCGCCGTCGACCGTCGGCTCGCCGTCCGGGACGAAGCGCCTCCCGGTGTGCTCCGACCAGTCGAACGCGTCGTTGGGGATGAAGTAGGCGCCGGCGCGGAGGAACCGGGGGTCGAGCAGCGGCGTCCAGCTCGCCCAGTCGTAGACGGAGCCGAGCAGCGCTTGGCGGACTGCGTCGCTCCCGTGCACGTTCGCGACGTGGAAGTCGTCCCACTCGGGCCGGTAGACGTTCAGGACCACGGTGCCGAAGCCGAGCGTCTCGGAGAGGACCCGGGCGATGGCGTCCAGGACCGAGCCGACGTCGGCGCCGCTGCGGACGGTACGTGTGATCTCGAGGAGCGAGTGGAGCGACGAGGCGAAGTCGCGCGCGCCGACGCTCGCCGTGGGCGCGTGCGCGTCGCTTCTGAGGGCGTTCCGATCCGTCATGGCCGCAGCTAAACCGTTGGGAAAGAATCGGAATCACCGAGGCGGCTCGCATCACTCGCGTGGGGGACGCGGCAGCTGCCGGGAGGACGCGGAAACGGCCTCGCAAGCCGTTTCAGGCACGCGGCTATACTGACCGACTTCCTCGATGGCAAGCGAAACCGTGGACAGAGAGGGCACGCAACTCGACGACAGCTCCGTCTGGACGACGACGGAGGAGGGCGAGCGCGTCCCCAACTACGACGCGACCTTCCCGACGATCAACGAGGGCGAGGTCGTCCACGGCACCGTCGTCCGCGTCGACAAGGACGAGGTGCTGGTCGACATCGGCTACAAGTCGGAAGGCGTGATTCCGGTCGTGGAGCTGTCGATCCGGCGCTCCGTGAACCCGGCTGACGAGGTCAGCATCGGCGACGAGGTCGACGCGCTCGTGCTCACGAAGGAGGACGCCGAGGGGCGGCTGATCCTGTCCAAGAAGCGCGCCCGCTTCGAGATGGCCTGGAAGGCGATCGAGCAGGCGGCCGAGTCCGGCGAGCCCGTCACCGGCCGGGTGATCGAGGTCGTCAAGGGCGGCCTGATCCTCGACCTGGGCGTGCGCGGCTTCCTACCAGCGTCGCTGGTCGACCTCCGGCGCGTGCAGGACCTGGACGAGTTCCTTGGCCAGGAGCTGCGCGCCAAGGTGATCGAGCTGAACCGCTCGCGCAACAACGTCGTGCTCTCGCGCCGAGCCGTGCTCGAGGACGAGCGCAAGGAGATGCGCCAGGCGATCCTCGACCGGCTCAACCCGGGCGACGTGGTCGAGGGCCAGATCTCGAACATCGTCGACTTCGGCGCCTTCGTGGACCTCGACGGACTGGACGGCCTGATCCACATCTCGGAGCTCTCGTGGAGCCACGTCAACCATCCGTCCGAGGTGCTCGAGATCGGCCAGGACGTGAAGGTGAAGGTGCTGGACATCGACCGCGAGCGGCAGCGGATCTCGCTCGGCCTCAAGCAGACGCAGTCCGACCCGTGGCAGCAGGTGCTCGAGACCTACCAGGAGGGCGACGAGGTCGAGGGCAAGGTCACGAAGGTCGTTACCTTCGGCGCCTTCGTGGAGATCATGCCGGGGGTCGAGGGGCTCGTGCACATCTCCGAGCTCGCGCAGCACCACGTCGAGAACCCGCGCGAGGTGGTCTCGCAGGGCGACCTCGTGCGCGCGAAGATCATCGAGGTCGACGCGGAGCGGCGCCGCCTCTCGCTCTCGCTGAAGCGGGTCGAGGGCGGCGGCGTGCAGCAGCGCGCCGACGACGCCGAGGCGGTCGAAGGGACGCCGAACCTCGATCTCTCGGAGGAGGTCTTCCCGGAGCGCGCCGAGGCCGCGCCGGAGGTCGAGGGAGAAGCCGAAGTCGCGCCGGCGGCCGAGCAGATCGCGCCCGAGCCCGAACCCGAGCCGGCCAAGGCGACGCCCGACGTGCCGGCGGCCGAGCCACCGGCCGAGGAGCGTGAGGCTGCGCCCGAGCAGCCCGCCGAGCCGGCAGAGGCCGAGGCGTCGGCCGAGCCAGAGCCGCCCGCAGAGCGCGAATAGCGTTGGCCCGACCGATCGCCGTCGCCGTCACGGGCGGGATCGGAGCGGGGAAGAGCGAGACCCTCGCGGCCTTCGAGCGCCACGGCGCCGCAACGATTTCCAGCGACGAGATCGTCCATCGCCTGCTGCGTGACGACGTGGACGTTCGCCGCGCGCTGCTCGAGCGCTTCGGCAAGCGCATCCTCGACGAGGACGACCAGGTCGACCGGGCCGCGATCGCGGAGATCGTGTTCGCGGACCGCGAGGCGCTCGACTGGCTCGAGGGTCTGCTGCACCCGCTCGTGGTCCAGGAGTACATGCAATGGCGCGAGCAGCTGGCCGAGCTGCCGAGCCCGCCGCTCGTCTCCGCCACCGAAGTGCCGCTGCTGTACGAGGTCGGGGGTCAGGACCGCTTCGACGCCGTCGTCGTCGTCACGGCTTCCCGTGAGGTGCGCACGCGGCGGAGCGAGGTCGCGGCCGACGAGCGCGAGCCACGCCTCCTGCCAGACTCGGTAAAGGTGGCACAGGCGGACTTCTCCTACGTGAACGACGGCTCGCTCGACGAGCTGGACGCGTTCGTCGCCGAGGTCATGCGGGAGCTCACGCGGTGAAGAAGCTCATCGCGCTGCTGCTCGTGGGCGCGGCGCTCGGGGCGTCGTTCGCCTACGTGAACTCGACCGAGCCGGCCTGGTACGTCCGCCTGCGCTACCCGCTCAGCTACGAGGCGATCGTCCGCGGGCACGCCCGCAACTACCGGCTCGATCCAGCGCTGCTCGCCGGCGTGATCTACCAGGAGAGCAAGTTCGATGCCCACGCGCGCTCCAGCTCGGGCGCCATCGGCCTGATGCAGCTGCTCCCGGCGACGGCGAAGGGGATCGCGGTCCATACGGGCGGCTCGCGGTTTCGCGTCTCGGACCTCGACAACCCCGAGATCAACGTGCGCTACGGCGCCTGGTACCTGCGCCATCTCCTCGACAAATACGGCGACGAGGAGACCGCGCTTGCGGCCTACAACGCGGGCCAGGACAACGTCGACACCTGGCGGAAGGAGGGGAAGGGGATCGCGTTCGGCGAGACGCGGCACTACGTCAAGCGCGTGGAGCACCTGAAGACGCTCTATCGGCGTGGTTACCGGGCTCAGCTCTACGACACCAGCCGTGCAGGCTGAGCGGCATGAGATTGATGCTTGACAGACACTGCCAGTGATGTCATAGTGATGTCACCGTGCAGCTACAGCGATTTGTCGATGCGCTCAAGGCCGACCTGACGGCGGTCGCGGAGCTCGGCGACGAGGCAACGGCCGACGCGGCCGGGAGGCTCGTCGTCACGCTCCAGGCCTCGGTCGGTCTCCGCTTGCTCGACGCCCTCTCGGAAGCCGCGCTCGAGCTGAACGAGCGGCTCCCGTCCGGTCACGTCGAGGTGCGGCTGACCGGCGGCGACCCGGAGCTCGTCTACGTGAGCGACGAGCCGGAGGCGCCCGCGGGTCCCGCCGACGAGGCATACACGGCGCGCATCACGCTGCGGCTGCCAGAGGCGCTGAAGGCAGGCGTGGAGGCTGCTGCCTCCCGCGAAGGCGTCTCCGTCAACACGTGGATCGTCCGCGCGCTCTCGCGCACCAGCACGGCCGCTCCGGCCGCGCAGTCAGGCAACCGGCTGACGGGCTACGCCCGTGGCTGAGAGGAGGAGGACGATGGTGGAGTACTACCCAATCCCGTTCGGACACGTGGAAGTCCGGGTCGACCGGCGCCCGCAGCGGCCGCCGGTGCAGCTGCCGATGCGGAGGCGCCCGCGGTGAGGAGCGAAACCTTCGAGACTCCCGGGGACGTCAGGCTCGAGATTCGCCTCGGCGCCGGCGAGGTCCGGCTCGAGGCCTCCGACGTCCAGCAGACCACGGTCGTGCTGGAGCCGCTCCGCGACAACGACGCCACCGCGGCCGCGATCGCAAACGCCCGGGTCGAGCTGCGCGAGCGCGGCGAAGGCTCCGATGTCGTAATCGACGTGCGCGACCGTGGCCGCGGCCTCAGCGGCATCTTCCGTGGCGCCGAGGTGCTCGTGAGCGTCAGCTGCCCCAACGACGCCGGCGTGGAGGCGAAGACCGGCTCCGCCGACGTGGTCGGGCGCGGGCGCTTCGGCGCCGTCGAGGTCCAGACCGGCTCCGGCGACGTCGAGTTCGGCGAGGTCGCCAAGGACGCAAGGGTGAATGCGGCGAGCGGCGACGTCCAGTTCGGCGATGTGGGCGGCGACGCCAGGATCAACACGGCCTCGGGGGACGTGCAGATGCGGACGGTGGACGGCGAGGCCAAGATCAACACCGCGTCCGGCGACGTGATCATCCGCGAGGTTGCGGGCGAGCTCTCGGTGAATACCGCCTCGGGAGACGTCCTCGTCCGCGAGGCCGCCTCCTCGGTGAGCGTCAACACCGCCTCCGGCGACCAGGAGATCGGCACCGTCTCGCGCGGCAACGTGACGCTCAAGTCGGCCTCCGGTGACCTCAAGGTCGGGATCCCGGAGGGGACGAATCTCTGGGTCGACGCGCGCTCCCGGAGCGGCGAGGTCCGCTCCGAGCTGCCCGTCTCCGACCTTCCGCCCGAGGGCGAAGGGCCTGCAGTCGAGCTCAGCGCGAACACGATGAGCGGCGACATCACCGTCTCCAGGGCGTGAACCCGTCCGATCCCACCCCAGGCGCGGCTACCGCGCAGGCCCCGGCACGCCTTGTTCGGCTCCCGGCGGCCCTGCAGCAGCGCGATTTCCGCCGCTTCTGGCTCGGCGAGACGGTCTCGCTCTTCGGCGACCAGATCACGCTGATCGCGCTGCCGCTCGTGGCCGTCCTCGAGCTGCATGCGAGCGCAGCCCAGATGGGCTACCTCGGCGCCGCCGAGCTGTTCCCGGCTCTGATCTTCTCGCTCCACGCCGGCGCCTGGGTCGACCGCCGCGGCAAGCGCCGCCAGACGATGATCGTCACCGCGCTCGGCCGCGCAGCGCTGCTCGCGACGATCCCGCTCGCCTTCTGGCTCGACGTGCTGACGCTGCCCCAGCTCTACGTCGTCGGCTTCCTGGTCGGGACGCTGAGCGTGGTCTTCTTCGTCTCGTACAGCACGCTCTTCGTCTCGCTCGTCCCGCGCGAGCGCTACGTGGAGGCGAGCTCGCTCCTGAACGGCAGCCGGGCGCTCTCGTTCGTGGGCGGCACGAGCATCGGCGGCCTGCTGGTGCAGGTGTTCTCGGCGCCCGGAGCGCTCGTCGTCGATACCTTCTCGTTCCTCTTCTCGGCCGCGACCCTGCGCTCGATCTCGCCGGTCGAGCCTCCGACCGAGAAAGCCGAGCGCGGGCACGTGAAGGCCGGCGCCCGCTACATCCGGCACTCGCCCATCATGCGGGCCTCGCTGCTCGCGACGGCGACGATCAACTACTTCAACTTCGTCTTCTGGGCGCTGTTCATCCTCTACGCGACGAAGACGCTCGGCGTGCGTCCGGGCGTGCTCGGGCTCGTGCTGGGCGCGGCCTCGATCGGCGGCGTGATCGGCTCGCTCGTGACGGGGAGGATCAGCCGGCGGATCGGCGTGGGGCCGGCCTTCACGCTCGGGTGCGTGCTCTTCCCGGTGCCGCTCGTGCTCGTGCCGTTGGCCGGCGGCGCGGACTGGACGATCCTCGCATGCCTGTTCCTCGCCGAGTTCGGCTCCGGCCTCGGCGTGATGATCCTCGACATCTCCGGCGCTGCGATCAAGGCGGCGCTCGTGCCAGACCGCCTGCGCGCGCGGGTCTCGGGGGCCTACATGCTCGTGAACTACGGCGTGCGGCCGCTCGGCGCGCTTACCGGCGGCGTGCTCGGCAGCTGGATCGGCCTGCGGCCGACGCTGTGGATCGCATCGGTCGGGGCCATTGCGGGCGTGCTGTGGCTCCTGCCGTCACCGGTGATGCGGCTACGCGAGCTGCCCGAGCCGGAGGAGGCGGCCGCCGCGTGAGCCGGTCCGGGCTCCTCCGCCAGCGGTCGGTCGTCGCGCTGCTCGCGGCCGAGGTGGTCTCGACCACGGGCGCCCAGATGACCTGGGTCGCGCTGCCGTGGTTCGTGCTCGTCACCAGCGGCTCGGCCACGAAGACGACCTTCGTCGCCGCCGCCGAGGTGATCGGCGTCGCGCTGCTCGGACTGCCCGGTGGCCGCCTGCTGGGACGGCTGGGAGCGCGCCGGACGATGCTCGTCTGCGACGGGCTACGCGCCCCGCTGATGACCGTGATCCCGGTGCTGCACTGGACCGGCGGCCTCTCGTTCCCGATCCTGCTTGGAGTGGCGTTTGCGCTCGGCGCGCTGACCGCGCCCTACTTCGCCGCGCAGAAGGTGATCGTCCCCGAGCTGCTCGGCGAGGACGAGGAGCAGGTCACCGAGGCGAACGCGCTCTTCCAGGCCGCGACCCGCGCCACCCTGCTCGCCGGTCCCGCGCTGGCCGGGATCCTGATCGGGGTCGTAGGCGCGACCTCGGTGCTGCTAATCGACGCCGCGACCTACCTCGTCTCGGTCGTGCTCGTCGCCTCGTTCGTCCCGCACCGGCCGCCGGCACCGCAGGAGGAGGAGCACCGGAGCCTACGCGCGGGGTTCCGCTTCGTTGCGCGCGACCGGCTGCTGCGCGTCTGGTGGCCGGCGTTCGCCTTTGGGGACGCGGCCTGGACGGCGTTCTTCGTCGCCGTCCCTGTGCTGGTCCTGAGCCGGTTCGGCCACCACCCCGGGATCGTCGGCTGGCTGATCGCCTCGTTCGGCGTCGGCGCGCTGGTCGGCAACGCGATCTCGTTCCGTCTTCTCACGCGGCGCTTCCAGGGCCTGGCCGTCATCGCCGCCTGCGCGATGGGCCAGGCCGCGCCGCTCTGGTTCCTGTGGCTGCCGCTCCCGGCCGTGGCGCTCTCGGCGCTGATCTTCGCCTCCGGGATCGCCAACGGGCTCGTGAACCCCAGCCTGCACGCGATCACGACGCTGCGCGTGCCGCCGCCGCTGCGGCCGAACGTCTTCGCGACCTCGATGGTCGGCTGGGCGCTTGTAAACCCGCTCGGGCTGTTCGTGACCGGGCCGGTGCTGGACACGTTCGGGACGACGCCGGTGCTGATCGGCTTCGCTGCCGTCCAGACCGCGATGATGGCCGTCGTCGCGAGCGCCTCAGCCCGCGAGCTCGGGCGGCAGCGGCTGGAGCCGGCCCTCAGCTGAGCTCGTTGGCCTTGGCCCTCAGCGCCGAGAAGCCGGCCTGCAGGAAGTCGTTCGCGGCCGCGGCACCGAGTGACCAGGTCAGCAGGCGGCCGAAGCGCGGCGCCATGATCTGCGTGCACGCGAGGCCGGCCGCGACCCACGTGCCGATGCAGCGCGTGCAGGTCACGAGCTCGCCAATCGCCTGCTCCATGCCGCCCTCGACCGGCTCCTCGCCCTCGCCGCTGTGGGCGTGATCGCGGACGAACGGCTGGCGGAGGAAGCTCGTCACCTCGTCGTGCGAGAGCGTGTGAGCCGCCTTGAACGAGGCCGCCGCGAGGACGCCGAAGTCGAGCGCGGTCTGGCACTGCGGGTCGCGGTCCAGCAGCCGGCCGAGGGCTCCGGCGGCCGCGAGCAGCCCCCCGAACGCGGTCATGATCGCGGCGTAGGAGCCGTAAGGCGGCCGCGCTTCGAACGCAGACATCGCCGGTAGCCTTGTCGCCATGCCGGAGTTCAAAACCTCGGACGCCTATTCACCGACCGGCGACCAGCCGCAGGCGATCGCGGAGCTCTCGGCCGGGCTGCTCGAAGGGGAGCGCTACCAGACGCTGCTCGGCGCGACCGGGACCGGCAAGACGGCCACGATGGCCTGGATCGTCGAGCAGGTCCAGAAGCCGACGCTCCTGATCGCCCACAACAAGACGCTCGCGGCCCAGCTCTGCAACGAGCTGCGGGAGTTCTTCCCGCACAACGCCGTCGAGTACTTCGTCTCCTACTACGACTACTACCAGCCCGAGGCGTACGTCCCGCAGGCCGACCTCTACATCGAAAAGGACTCCTCGCAGAACGACGACATCGCGCGGCTGCGGCTGGCGGCGACCTCGGCGCTCTTCACGCGGAGAGACGTGATCGTCGTCGCGTCGGTCTCCTGCATCTACGGCCTCGGCTCGCCGGAGGAGTGGCGCGAGCGGATGATCTACCTCGAGGTCGGCGAGGAGCACGACCGCGATCTCGTCCTGCGCAAGCTGATCGACTCGCAGTATGCGCGGAACGACACCGTGCTCGGTCGCGGCCGCTTCCGCGTCAAGGGCGACGTGGTCGAGATCCAGCCCGCCAACCAGGAGACCGCGTACCGGCTCTCGTTCTTCGGCGACGAGGTGGAGCAGATCACGCACTTCGACCCGGTCTCCGGCGAGGTGTACGCCAAGCTCGACAACCTCGCGATCTGGCCGGCGACGGAGTACGTCACCTCGAAGCCCACCATCGAGCGTGCGGTCTCCGAGATCCGGCACGAGCTGGAGCAGCAGGTCAAGCACTTCGAGTCCGAGGGCCGGATGCTCGAGGCGCACCGGATCCGCCAGCGCACCGAGTACGACCTCGAGCTGCTCCAGGAGCTCGGCTTCTGCACAGGCATCGAGAACTACTCGCGCATCCTCGAGGGCCGGGCGCCCGGGTCGCATCCCTTCACGCTGCTCGACTACTTCGCGAACGACTTCGTCGTCTTCGTCGACGAGTCGCACCAGACGGTGCCGCAGCTGGGCGGCATGTACGAGGGCGACCGCTCGCGGAAGCAGACGCTCGTCGACTACGGCTTCCGGCTCCCGTCGGCGCTCGACAACCGGCCGCTCCGCTTCGACGAGTTCCTGGGAAAGGTCCCCCAGCTCGTGTTCGTCTCCGCGACGCCGGGGCCGTTCGAGCTGCGGCACTCGACGCAGATCGCGGAGCAGCTCGTCCGCCCGACGGGCATCGTCGACCCGGAGGTCGAGCTGCGCGCGACGAAGAACCAGATCGACGACCTCCTGAACGAGATCCGCCGCCGCGAGGAAGCAGGCGAGCGCGTGCTCGTCACGACGCTGACCAAGAAGATGGCCGAGGACCTGACCGACTACCTGCTCGAGTCGGGCGTGAAGGCGCGCTACCTCCACTCCGAGGTCGACACGCTCGAGCGGATCCAGATCATCCGCGAGCTACGGCTCGGCGAGTACGACGTTCTGGTCGGCGTGAACCTTCTCCGCGAGGGGCTCGACCTGCCGGAGGTCTCGCTGGTCGCGATCCTCGACGCCGACAAGGAGGGCTTCCTGCGCGGCCAGACGGCGCTGATCCAGACGATCGGCCGCGCGGCCCGGAACGTCAACGGCAAGGTGCTGATGTACGCCGACAAGCACACCGAGGCGATCAGGTACGCGCTCGAGGAGACGGACCGGCGGCGGGCGAAGCAGCTCGCCTACAACGAGGAGCGCGGGATCACGCCGGAGTCGATCGTCAAGGGCGTCTCCGACATCGCGGAGTTCCTCGCGCTGGAGTCGCCGACAGTGCCCGGCCGCCGCCGCAGGGGCCGCAAGGAGGTCGAGGGCATGGCGCCCGCGGAGCTCGAGCGGCTCGTG
>JBKPFI010000397.1:0-3379 GCA_046728775.1 Actinomycetota bacterium
CGTTGCCGCGCGTGAACCAGACCTCGAGCGAGAGGAGCGTCGGCACCGTGCCCGTCGGCTCGGTGCCGCTCGTCGTCGCCGGCTTCGGCTTCCCCAGCGAGACGGCTTCCTCGGAGCCGCAGCCGGCGGCCGCGACGGCGAGTGCGCCGCCGGCGAGGAGTGCGGTTGCGAGCAGGACGATTTTCTTCATCGCTCCTCGGATGATGGCGGGCGTTCGTGACAGCTGTGTAACGGTTGGGTCACCGACGGTTACGGCTGGTACTGCTGGTCGAGCGAGACGACCGGGTTCGGATACTTGGCGCCGACCCGGATCCAGAAGCCGGCCTTCGGCTCGAGCAGGTGGCGGTGCCTCGGGTTCCTGCCCCTCACGATCTGCGCCAGCTCGGAGACGGAGATCGACGTTGCCGCGATCGGCCCTTGGCCGTGAACGGTGAGCACGGTGACACGTGCGTCGCGCCGAACCGCGAAGGTGAGCACACGGTGGCTCTCGTCGAGGATGTAGTAGTCGTTCGAGAGCGGGTGGCAGCCGCAGGCTTGCTCGCCGGCAAGCCCGGTGAGCCACCAGGCCGGGTCGAACTGCATCACGAAGCGGTGACCCTTGGCCGCGATGGACTTGACGTGTCCGTAGAGCGCCTGTTGAGGCGGCTTCGCCGGCGGAGCGGACGATGTCGCCGCCGAGAGGGCGGCAGAGCCGATCGCTGCCACGACGAAGACAGCTGCCAGCGTGAGGATGAGGGACTTCATCGGACGCCTCCTTGGGGGTTACGGCGTCAAGCCTGCCTTCGCTACGAAACACCCCCGTCACGGCCCGGTAACGGTTTCGCCACAGGCAGCCGCAGCGTGAACCGGCTGCCCGCGCCGGGCTCGCTCTCGACGCCGATCTCGCCGCCGAGCAGATGCGCGTTCTCTTGGGCGATCGCGAGGCCGAGGCCGGTGCCGCCGCCACTGCGTGCAGCGTCGGCCTTGTAGAAGCGCTCGAACAGGTGCGGGAGGTGTTCGGGAGCGATCCCGGGCCCGTCGTCCGCGACCTCGATCACGGCCTCGCCGTCGCCGCTCGCGAGCCGCACGGAGACGTCGGAGGCGCCGTGCTCGAACGCGTTGTCGACGAGATTGCCGACGATGCGCTCGAGCCGGCGGGGGTCGCTCGTCAGCCTGAGACCGTTTCCGTCGAACCGGACGCGGCCGTCCCAGCCGCGGGCGCGGAGGGTGGTGGCGACGAGCGTCCCGACCTCGACCTCCTCGGCGTGGACGCTCTCGGCACCGGCGTCGAAGCGCGAGATCTCCATCAGCTCGTCGACGAGGCGGCGCAGGCGCCCGACGTCGGCGATCAGCAGCTCCGCCGGGCGGCGCGACTCGGCCGGCATCCGGTCGAGGTGCTCGGCCAGGAGCGACGCCTCCCCGACCAGCGCCGTCAGCGGCGTGCGGAGCTCGTGCGCGACGTCCGCGGTGAAGCGCCGCTCCCGCGCCTGCGCCGCCGACAGGGCGTCGATCTTGGCCTCGAGCGCCGCCGCCATCTCGTTGAACGACTGCGCCCACGCGCCGAACTCGTCCTGGCCCTCGACGGGCAGCCGAGTCTCGAGCAGCCCCTCCGCCAGCGACTGGGCGGCCGCGCCGGCCCGCGCGACCGGCCGCAGCGTTCCCCGCGCGAGCACGACTCCGGCGAGGGCCGCCAGCAGCACCAGGATCGCGACGCCCGCGAGGAGGATGTTGCGCAGCTGCGTGAGCTCGTGCCACAGGCCGTCCTCCGAGAAGAAGAAGTACAGCTGCGTGCCGTTCGCGGCCGGCGAGCCGGTGACGAGGTAGTGCGTGCCCGCGACGGTCGTGCGCTGGTAGCCGAGATCGCCCCGGGCGACGATCCGGCGCAACGCGGGAGGCACCTCGCGCAGCGTCACCTGGGCGCCCGACAACGACACGTGCCCGCCGCGCGTCGCCACGGTCTGAAAGTCGCCGCGGCTCTTGTACGCCTGGACGAGGGCGTCGGTCCCGGACGAACGAAGGGCGCGGGCGACGTCGAGGTTGCGCCTGGTCTGGACGACGCTCGAGTCGACCGAGTCCGCGAGCAGGTTGTGACGCACGACGAAGTACGACCCCGCGCCGAGAGCGGCCGCCGAGAGTCCAACGGCGAGGGCGAAGGCGATCGTCAGGCGGCGGCGGAGCCCACCGGCGGCGATCCGCTGTCCCCGTCGCATCAGGGCGCGTCGAAGCGGTAGCCGACCCCGCGCACGGTGCGGATCAGCGTCGGCTGCTTCGGGTCGTCCTCGATCTTCGCCCGTAGGCGCTGCACGGCCGCGTCGACGAGCCGCGAGTCGCCGAGGTAGTCGTAGTTCCAGACGAGCTCGAGCAGCAGGTCGCGCGTGAAGACCTGCTTCGGCCGCCGCGCCAGCTCGTGCAGGAGCCTGAACTCGGTGGCGGTGAGGTCGACCTCGTGCCCGCGCTTCCTGACCGTGAAGCCGGCCGGGTCGATCTCGAGGCCGCCTGCGCTGAAGCTGCCGTCGCCGTCGCCCGGGGGCGCCGCCCGCCGCAGGACCGCCTTGATCCGCGCGACCAGCTCCGGCAGCTCGAACGGCTTCGTCACGTAGTCGTCGGCGCCGAGCTCGAG
Source organism: Actinomycetota bacterium (assembly GCA_046728775.1). Classification (GTDB taxonomy): domain Bacteria; phylum Actinomycetota; class Thermoleophilia; order Gaiellales; family Gaiellaceae; genus AC-32. Next base: position 2,600 of record JBKPFI010000397.1, read on the forward strand.
CCCGACCACGACGTCGTGCAGCTCGCCGCGCGCGGTCAGCATGATGATCGGCGTCGCGCTCTCGCGCCGGATTTCGCGGCAGACCTCGAAGCCGTCGAGAGACGGCAGCATGACGTCTAGCACGACGAGGTCGAAGCGGCCCTCGCGGAAGCGCGCGAGCGCCTCGCGGCCGTCGCCGACCGCGCTGACGCGCAGGCCCGCCTGCTCGAGGCCGAGCGTCGCCACCTCTCGAATCGAGGCGTCGTCCTCCACGAGCAGGACGTGCTCGTCCACGCTGCACAGCGTAGGCCGCGGGCCCGGCGGTGCCTAGCCGGGGCCGAAGGACGCGGGTTTCCCGGCAGTTCTGCAACGCAAGTGCGCCGAAAGGCGCGCGGACTGCTGTTGGGCCGCCCGGCCGTCGGTATCGGTGGGCCCAATCGACCGAGAGGAGATCACATGCGCCTTCCCCGAAGACGCGTCTTGCTCGTCGTGCTGCCGCTGGCCCTCGTGGCCGGCGTCGCGCTGGCGGCCCAACCGGACGGACGGCGGCCGACGAGCGCAGTGGTCAACGCGTGCGTGAAGAAAGAGCGGCTTGGTGCGCATCGTGGCCGCGGCCGGCGCCTGCCGCCGCGGAGAGTCGCCGCTCTCGTGGAACGTCCAGGGCCCCGCGGGTCCGCGCGGCGCGACTGGTCCCGCCGGTGCCACCGGTGCCGCCGGGCCTGCCGGTGCTGCCGGCCCGCCCGGGAACGCAGGGCCGCAGGGCCCGAAGGGCGACGCGGGAGCGCGAGGTGCAACCGGCCC
>JBKPFI010000245.1:0-4119 GCA_046728775.1 Actinomycetota bacterium
CCCACGGCTTCGGGCTCCGGTGCGGCCAGGTGGTACGCGTCGTTCGAGGTGCCGTAGCCGAGCACCTCGGCGTAGATCGTCGCACCGCGCGCCCGGGCCGTCTCGAGCTCCTCGAGCACCAGCACGCAGGCGCCCTCGCCCATCACGAACCCGGCACGGGTGGCGTCGAACGGCCGCGAGGCGTGCGGCGGATGCTCTTCTTCGGCCGCGAGGCCGCGCATCGCCGTGAAGCCAGCGAGGATCAGCGGGTGGATGCACGCCTCGGTGCCGCCGGCCAGGATCGCATCGGCGTCGCCGCGGCGGATGATCTCCGCCCCTTCCCCCACCGCGTGCGACCCGGTCGCGCACGCGGAGACGGGCGCGTAGTTCGGCCCGCGGATGCCGAGCGAGATCGCGAGCTGCCCGCTCGCCGAGTCGACGAGGACGCTGGGGATGAAGTACGGCGAGACGCGGTCGGGCCCGCGGTCGCGCAGCGTCTCGGCCTGCTCGACGATCCCGATCAGCCCGCCGATGGCCGACCCGAAGACGATCCCGACGCGGTGCGGGTCGAAGCCGTTCAGCGCCGCGTCGGCGACGGCCTCCTTCGCGGCGCCGAGCGAGAGCAGGATGTTGCGGTCGAGCCGCCGGAGCTCCTTGGGGTTGGCGAGGCCCGTCGGATCGAAGTCCTTGACCTCGGCCGCAACGCGCACGGGCAGGCCGTCCGCGTCGAAGGCGCGGATCCAGTCGATCCCGCTCTCGCCGGCAACGGCCGCGCGCCAGGTCTCCGGCGCGGTGTTCCCCACCGGCGTGATCGCCCCGAGCCCGGTGACGGCGACGCGTCTCACGGCGAGAGCTTAAGGCGCTCGCTTGGGACGCCGACGAGAAGAGGCCGTGCCGGCTTCGCCGGCGCGGCCGTCCAAACTACCGTCTGGGAGTAGAACGACATTGCTCTTCTGGCGAGATCGCCTCCCAGCGTTAGACCTCGGCGATCCGCTCGAGAGCGAAGCGCCCGAACTCGCGGCCCCGAAAAGTCGCGCGGCCGACATAGCCGTCGTTGCGTGGTTCGAGCTCGTCGACAAAGCCCTTGAACGGAGCGCGGTAGCGAAGGCTGAGGCCGACTACGTCGAAGGGCGCGCCCGGGAGAGGGCCGAGCTTCGTCTCGCCCCTGCCGCCGCGGATGCTCTTGTGGATGCCGACCATCGGCGGAAGCAGCCCGCCGACGCGCTTCACGTTCCAGACGCCGTCCAGCTGGGTCATGGCGATAGCGTTGTCGCTCGGTGCCGCCTCGAAACCTTCCCTTCCCGCCGATGGAGGCCGAGCTCGTCGAGGAGCTTCCGACCGGCGGCTGGCAGTACGAGCCGAAGTGGGACGGCTTCCGCGGCGTGCTCGAGAACCTCGGCGGCGGGCTGCGGCTCTGGAGCAGGAACGGACGGCCGCTGCTGCGCTATTTCCCGGAGCTCGAGGACGTCGGCGGACTGCTGCCGCCGGAGTCGGCGCTGGACGGCGAGATCATCATCTCGCAGAAGGGACGGCTCGAGTTCGACCAGCTGCAGCTACGGCTGCACCCCGCCGAGAGCAGGATCCGTCGCCTGTCGGCGGAGATCCCGGCGGACTACGTGGCCTTCGACGTGCTTGTCTGGAAGGCGGCCCCCGTGCACGAGCTGCCGCTCGAACGCCGTCGGAAGGAGCTCGAGCGCAAGGCGAAGGGCTTCCGGCTCTCGCCGGTCTCGCGCGACCCTGCGCAGGCGGAGCGCTGGCTGGAGCGGCTCGAGGTGGCCGGGCTGGACGGCGTCGTCGCAAAGCGGCTCGAGCTGCCGTACTTGCCGGGCTCGCGGGACGGCGTCTTGAAAGTGAAGCCGTATCGCACGGCGGACTGCGTGATCGTCGGCTTCCGCTGGAGCGAGAAGGCGGAGGGGCGGATCTCGACGCTCCTGCTCGGCCTCTTCGCCGACGGCGGCGCGCTCGACTTCGTCGGCCATTGCTCGGGCTTCCCGGCGCCGGTGCGGCGCGAGCTGGAGGCCACGCTTCCCGGAATGCTCGAGCCCGGGCACCTGAGCGACAAGCGGATCCCCGGCGGGCAGAGCCGCTGGTCGCGCGGCAAGGAGCTCGAGTGGAACCCAGTGCGGCCGGAGCTGGTCTGCGAGGTGCGGTACGACAAGCTCGAAGGCAACCGCTTCCGGCACGGGACACGCTTCCTGCGCTTCAGGCCCGACAAGGACGCGGCGCAGTGCACGTGGGACCAGGTCCGTCCGCGGCGCAAGCGCGGCGACCCGACCGTCGAGAGCCTGCTGACCGCCTGAGACAGGTCCGGAACCGATGTGTCCCAGGGACAGTCCCGGAGGACGTTCCGGCTAGCCGTGCCCGGCGCGACCGCGGCGCTGGTCGCTCTCCCAGCGCCGGCTCCGGCTGCGCTTGATCTCCACGATCGACGGGTCACCGGGAGGAAGCCCGAGCTGCTCGAAGCGCGGGAGGAGGCTCGCCTTCCGGCGCCACATCCCCGCGGTGAGGTCGCCGACGCTGGCGATCCGCTTCGGCATCGTCGGAAGCGTGAAGCGCGACGGGTCCGAGCGCGGCACTTCATGCCAGCGCAGCGGCGCCGACACGCGGGCGTCGGGAGTCGGCCGCACGGAGTAGGCCGACGCGATCGTCCGGTCACGCGCGTTCTGGCCGAAGTCGACGAACACGCCGCGGCGGTCGGCGACCTTCCAGGTCGTCGTCGCCACGTCCTGGTCGCCGATGCGCCGTTCCACCTCTTGTGCGAGCGCCTTGGCGAACCGCCGCACCTCCGGAAACGCCAGCTCGGGCCTGATCGGCGCGAGGATGTGCAGCCCGGTCGAGCCGGACGTCTTCGGAAACGACGCCAGGCCGAGCTCGTCCATCACCTCCTTGACCACCATCGCGATCTCGCGGACGTACTCCCACGGGTTGCCCTCGCTGGGGTCGAGATCGATCAGCAGGTAATCGGGCCGCTCGATGTCGTCGATGCGCGAGTGCCACGTGTGCAGCTCGATGCAGCCGAGGTTGACGACCCACGCGAGGGCGGCGGCGTTGTCGACGACGGCGAAAACGGTCGTGTGGCCGCTCGGGAAGCGGACGAGCTGCTCGCCGACGTAGTCGGGGTGCGCCGGCACCCGCTTCTGATGGAAGAACTCGCCGTCGACGCCGTTCGGGTAGCGCTTCATGTGGAACAGGCGACGCCGGATGTGGTTCAGCGCGCAGCCAGAGACGGCGACGTAGTAACGGACGAGGTCGGCCTTCGTGATCCCGGCCTCCGGGAAGAACACCTTGTCCGGGTTGGTGATCGCGACCTCATGCCGCCCGACGCGCACCGGGGGAGTTTGCCTTTCTAGGGCCGAAGACAGGCTCACGGGGGAACCAGGCGGTTCCCCCGTGCAAACGGAGAGGGCGGGATTTGAACCCGCGACGGACCTTTCGGCCCGTACGCGATTTCCAGTCGCGCTCCTTAGACCGCTCGGACACCTCTCCCGGCGGGGCCAGCGTAGCGCGGAGGGCCGCAGGTGGAGCGAGGCGGAGAAGGAGGGATTCGAACCCTCGAGGCAGGGATTCTCCCCACCTAACGCCTTAGCAGGGCGCCGCCTTCAGCCACTCGGCCACTTCTCCGCGGGGTCACAGGATACCGGCTGTCCTCTCGAACCACGCCGGCCCGGGACCGCCGAGCAGGCTCGGGACGGGCTACCCTGTCACGACTCCGGAGGGGTGGCAGAGCGGTCGAATGCGGCGGTCTCGAAAACCGTTCGGGGCGGTTTCGTCCCGCGAGGGTTCAAATCCCTCCCCCTCCGCTTGAGCAAGCCGAAACCCCTCGACTAGCAGGGGTTTTGGCGTTTCGCTAGGCGGCTGCCGGGCTCACTCGCCATACCTTTTGAACCGGCAAGAACCGCCCAGCGCTGGCGCCGACTGGCGCACTACTGGCGCAAGGACGGGAGTACGAGCTGATCGGCGGGCGATGCAGCTCTACTTCGAGGAGCCGCCGTGGGCGGCATCGCTGGCCCTTTTCTCGCAACCGCAAGACAGTCCGGTGAGAAGCGGCGAACGGCCTCGCGCGTCAGGGATGCCAGGGTTGCCCAATTCATACTCGTCGAGTTCCAACTCGATGCCGCGTTCATTCAGGATGCGGTTAAC
>JBKPFI010000139.1:0-1478 GCA_046728775.1 Actinomycetota bacterium
GCGGCGGAAGATCGGGATCACGCTGCCGGAGGAGCCGAGCACGTTTCCGAAGCGCACCGCGACGAAGCGGGTCGCGATGTCCTCCCGCGCGCCGTAGGCCTCGACGATCCACTCGCAGAGCGCCTTCGACTGGCCCATGACCGTCTTGGGGTTGACCGCCTTGTCCGTCGAAACGAGCACGAACCGCTTTGTCCCGAGCTCGACGGCCACCTCGGCCAGCACGCGTGTCGCCAAGGCGTTGTTCCGGACCGACTCGAGCGGGTTGGCCTCCATCAGCGGCACGTGCTTGTAGGCCGCGGCGTGGAAGACGACTCCCGGCCGGTAGCGGTCGAGCACCTGGCGCATCTTCGTGCGGCTCGTGCAGTCCGCCAGCACCGGGATGCTCGCAGCGAACCCCCGCTCGTCCACGAGCTCGCGCTCGATCTCGAAGAGCGCCGTCTCGCCCTGGTCGACGAGGACGAGCCGCTGCGGGCCGGCGCGCGCGATCTGGCGGCAGAGCTCCGACCCGATCGAGCCCCCGGCACCCGTCACCATCACGGTCTCCGCCTTCAGGTAGGCGCCCGCGGATTCGAGGTCCACCTCGACCGGCTCGCGCCCGAGCACGTCCTCGACCTGCACCGGGCGGATCTGCGTCGCGAGGTCGCTCTCCCCGGAGATCAGGTCGTAGAGGCCGGGCAACGTCTTGACCGGCACGTTCCCCTCGCGGGTGACGTTGACGACGCGCCGGCGCACCTCGCCGGAGGCCGACGGCATCGCGAGCAGCACCTCGTCCGGGCGGTTGTCGCGCAGGATGTGGCCGAGCTCCTCGGTAGTGCCGAGCACGCGCACGCCGTGGATGCGCAGGTTCTTCTTGCGCGGGTCGTCGTCGATCAGGCCAATCGGGGTGTAGCCCAGCTGGCGGTTCCGCTGCATCTCGCGGATCACGAGCTGGCCCGCGTCGCCCGCGCCGACGACGAGCACCTCCTTGCCGCGCGCGACGAGGCCGATCCCCGGCCGCTCGATCACGCTGCGGGCGAGCAGGCGCGTGCCGGCGACGAAGGCGAGCAGCAGCAGCCAGTCCATGATCGCCACCGACCGCGGGAGCCGCACCTGCGCGACCGGCGAGAAGAAGTAGACGGTCAGGCTGGCCGCGAGCGCCGCCGCCGTGACCCCGCGGAACGCCGACCACATGTCGCGGACGGAGACGTAGCGCCACCAGCGGTCGTAGAAGCGGAACAGGACGAAGATGACGAGCTGGATCGCGACGACGATCAGGATCGTGCGCCGGAAGAGCGTCTCGTAGTAGCGGGGGACGCCGTGGTCGAAGCGCAGCTCGAAGGCGAGCCACCACGCGAGCGCGATCAGGACCGCGTCGGCGACCAGCTGCCAGATCCGGTGACGGTTGACCGGGATCACGCGCGCACCGCGGCGGCCTCGCGGATCACGGACACGACGCGCTCCTGGGCCTCGGCCGGAATGCCCGCCCACATCGGCAGCGC
>JBKPFI010000160.1:0-1718 GCA_046728775.1 Actinomycetota bacterium
AGAAGCACGCCGCGGAGGTGCGCGGCACGGCCGAGAAGACGCTGCAGCAGGTCGAGGCCGACGTGCGTCTCCGGCAGGATGAGCTGCGCGGCGAGGTGCGCGTGCTCGAGCACCGGAAGCGCGAGGCGCTGGAGCGGCTGCGCGAGATCGCGACGGCGCTGAACGACGTGCTGCCCGGCGAGCAGTCGCTCGCGAGCGACCTACGCCCCCAGCGCGCCGGCAGCCACGATTTCGCCAAACCCTCTTAACAGGGAAGCAGGTTTGCCCGAGCCTTTACGTTCTTGACGTAGCGCAGCGTCGCGGGCGTCGGTGCACCGCGCGCTCGTTCGACGGCCGTCGGGCCTGCGTTGTAAGCGGCGAGCGCCAGGTCGACCGAGCCGAAGCGGTCGATCATCCGGCGCAGGTACATCGCGCCGGCGAGCACGTTGGCGGCCGGATCATCGCCGTCGAGCCGCAGCTCCCGCGCGGTGGCCGGCATCAGCTGCAGCAACCCCCTCGCCCCCGCACCGGAGCGCGCGCTCGGGTTCATCCGCGACTCCTCGTACGCGGTCGCGACCAGCAGCGAGAGCGGGACGCCGGTCCGCGCCGCTGCCTGCGCGAACGACGCGCGAAACCGCTGCGGCACGGGGCACGAGCTGCCGCGCGCAGCCGGGAGCGCGGCAACAGGCGCCCGCGCGTTCGCGCTCGAGCGGTCGAGCTTCGTGGAGACAGCCAGCACGGCGAGAAGCGCAAGTACGACGACCGCGGCCCGGACGCTGCGCGCCGCCACGGGGCGATGCGCGCGCGGCCGCTTCCGACGCGACCGGACGCGTCTGCGCGAGCGCGCGAACTGGAGATCCATCTCCGCGAGGTTCCGCCAGCTCCCCACGGCTCCGGACACTACCCGTGATCGGCAGCGGGAAACAGCCGGCGCGGACTGATGATCGAGACTCCTGTATCGTCGCCCGGAGGCTTGGCGTCTTAGGGAAGGGGGACTCGATGACGAAAGTCCGATTCGCGCTCCTGCTCGCGGCATTGACCGGGATCGGTTTGCTCCTGGCCGCGGGCGCGCGGGCGGAGCCGCCCGGCGGTGAGGGCGAGGGCGGCGAGAAGGTGCCGTTCGTGCGTACGGCGCCGCAGGGGGCAAAGCACAACTGGATCTTCGAGTGCAACGCCGCCTCGGGCGGGGCGAACACCAAGCTCGACTGCGACGACCCGTTTCCGAACAACGAGCCGAACATCGTGGTCGACCGGGCGAACCCGCTGCACATGATCGCGAGCTCGAACGACTACGGCTCGTGCTGCGACCAGTACTACACCTCCTTCGACGGGGGAGCGAGCTGGTCGACCGGACACATGTCGACGGAGGACCCGAGCCGGACGGGCAGCGACCCGGTGACCGCGAGCGACGTGAAGCACGGCGTCGCGCGGCACTCGGCGCTGAACTACAAGTTCCGGCCCGACGGCGAGGCCTGCGACGGCGACGTCGTCGTCTCGCCCTCGCATGACGGCGGCCTGTCGTGGGAGAAGCCGGCCGTCGTCGGCTTCGGCAAGGGCTGCGATCTCGACAAGTTCCAGATCTTCAACGACAAGGAGTGGATCGCAACCGACAACAACCCGAGCTCGCCCTTCTACGGGCGCACGTACGTCACGTGGACTGCGTTCGTGTCGCACTCGGGGGAGTACGTCGAGTCCGCGATCATGGAGACGCACAGCGACGACGGCGGCGAGCACTGGAC
>JBKPFI010000189.1:0-5355 GCA_046728775.1 Actinomycetota bacterium
CGCCCGCGCCGAGGAAGCGGCCGCGGAGCACGAGCGCGGCCGCCCAGGCAGCCGCGGCGAGCGCGAGTGCGTCCGGATAGGCGAGCGCGAGCGCGAACGAGCCCGGCCAGCACGCCAGCGCGAGGGCGCTCCGCAGGCGGACCGGCGGCAGCCCGGCGGAGAGACCGAAGAAGGCAGCCGCGCTCGCGGCCCACGCGAGGCCGCCGCCGACGACGACGTCCCAGTGCGCCCCGGCCCAGTGGAGGAGCAGGGGCCAGAGCGGGAAGAACGCGTACCGCCGCCCACCGTGCCCAGCGGGATAGCCGTCGCGGGCGATCAGGTCGTACCAGTTGAAGTCCCAGGCGAAGAGCGGCCAGAGGCCGTGCTGCTCGTGCCAGCCGGGCGCGAGCACGTAGGCGCCCGCCGCGAGCCCGATGCCCACCGTGGCCAGGACCGCCCCGAGCCAGCCGAGCCAGACGGCGCCTACCCGTAACGCGTCGCGCCGGCCCAGCACCGGCCGATCGTAACCGGCAGGTAGGCGGCGATTTCGCTGGCTACCGGCGCAAACGTCTTACGCGGCAGATGCCTCGGCATCGGAGCCGAGCTGCTTCTGCCACCACTCGGACTCGCGCCGCTGGATCTCGGTCTGCGCCTTCGCGACGTAGGCCGCGAGCTCGCGCTCCTGGACGGCCAGCCGCTCCTCGAGCTCGGCCAGCTCGCGCTCGCGCTGCTCGAGCTTGTCGCCGCGGATCTCGACGTCCGCCTCGAGCGACGCCTCGCGCAAGTCGAGCTCGGACTCCCGCTCGTCGAGCTCCTTCAGCCGCTCGTGGAGGGTCTCCTCCAGCCCGCTCAGGCGTTGCTCCCGGCGGTCGGTGCGCTTCTTGTGCGACTCGGCCACGGTCTCGAGGTTCTCGATCTGGTTCTCGCGCGCGGCCAGCTCGCGCTCCCGCTGCTCGAGCCGCGTTGTCCACTCCTCGAGATCGCGGCCGCGGTTGGCGTCGCGCTCGGCGTTCGCGAGCGAGGCCTGGAGCCGGTTGAGCTCCGCCTCGCGCGCCGCCAGGTCAAGCTCGCGGCGGTCGAGCTCGGCGCCACGGGCAACCGCCTCGCGCGCGGCCCGGCCCTTCTCGGCCAGCTCGCGCTCTAGCCGCTCTGCGTCGTCGCGCAGCTTCTCCTGCTTGAGCAGGACGCCGGCCTCGCGCTCGCCGATCGCCTCGTCGCGCGCCGCGACGCGCGCGGCCTCCTTTTTCAGGTCGTTCTCGCGCGCCGAGAGCTTGCGCTCCCGCTCTGAGAGCTCCTTGTCGCGCGCCCGCCACTCGTTCTCGCGCTTGGTCAACGCGCGCTCGCGGCCGTCGAGCCTGGCCGTCGCGGCCTGCTCGCGCGTGGCGAGCTCGCTCTCCTTCTTCGCCAGCTTCCGCTCGCGGTCGTCGAGCGCGGCCCGCGTCTTCGTCAGCTCGCCTGCCGCCTTCTCGCGCTGGCGGTCCGCGCCCTGCAGCTCGCGCAGCCGCGCCTCCGCCGCCTCCTGCTGCTCGGCCGCGAGCGCCTGCTCGGCCGCCAGCTCCGCCTGGAGGTTCGCAACGCGCGCGTGCTCCGCCTCGATCACCTCGCGCTGGTCGCGGACGCGCCGCTCGCGCTCCTCGAGCTCGACCTCGAACTCCGCGAGCTTGGCCTCGCGCTCGTCGAGGGTCGCGGCGCGGTGCGCCAGCTCCTTCTCCGAGCCGACGTTCTGGTCGTACGCCTGCGTGCGCTCCCGGAGCTGCGCGCGCAGCGACGCCTCGCGGGCGTGTGCCGCGTCCAGCTCCGCCCGCAGCGCTTCGACGTCCGGGCTCACGACAGCCTCGAGCCCATCGGGAGCCGGCCTCGCCGTCAGCTCGAAGCGCAGCTCGACGTTCGTCGCTCCCTGCGTCTCACCCGGCTCGGCGTCACCCTCCCGCCGGCGCTGCAGCTGTGCGCGCAGCCCCGTGCCGAACCCCTTCTCGGTCTCGGCCCCCTGGTGCTCGGGTGTGTCGGACATTCGTCGCCTCGCTTCCGGTCAGAAGATCTTCGAGAGATTGAGGAAGGCCGGCCCGAGAATCACCAGGAACATGGCCGGGAAGATGAACACCACGGTCGGGAACAGCATCTTGATCGGCGCCTTCATCGCCTTCTCCTCGGCCGCGGCCTGCCGCTTGAGGCGGCTGTCGGTTGCCTGAACCCGCAGGATGCGCCCGAGCGAGATGCCGAGCTGGTCGGCCTGGATGATCGAGCGCACGAAGCTCGCCAGCTCGGGAGTGCCGGTGCGGTCGGCGAGCTTCTTGAGCGCGTCCTGGCGCGACTCGCCGATCTTGATCTCGCTCAGAGTCAGCGCGAACTCTTCGGCCAGCGGGCCCTCCATGTGCTCGGTCAGCTTCGAGATCGCCCCGTCGAACCCGAGGCCGGCCTCGACGCTCACGGCCATCAGGTCGAGAGCGTCCGGGAGCTCGGCGCGGATCTGGTCCTTACGCGAGCGCGCCTTGCTCGACACGACGAAGTCGGGCGCCATGAAGCCGAGGGTTCCGAACGCGATGGCGACGAAGATCACCCCGCCCGCGCCGATCGCCGCGCCGCCCACGAGCGCGCCGAGGAAGACGCCTCCCAGCGCGAACGCCGACTTGAGCGCGAGGAACGTGGTCGGCGAGATCTTCCGGCCCAGACCGGCGGCGAGCAGCCTTGTACTGACGCCGTCGGTCGTGGTCCGCGGGTGCAGCTTCAGGGTCCAGCGTGCGAGCCGCTCGCCCATCGGCGCGAGGACGCGCTCCCTGAACGGCAGCTGCTGGGCAGTCGGGGCGGGTCGGACCTTGCCGTAGGTCGCCGCGCGCTGCACTGAGGTGCGCCGCTGCCGCGCGGGCAGCGTGACCGCGTCGCCGAGCATGTAGACCGCCCCGGCAAGGCAGAGGATTCCGAGCAGGATGAAGACCAGCACTGGCTACCCCCGGAAGGAGACGAGCTTTTTCAGGATCAGCGACCCGAACGCCATCATCACGAGGCCGATCATGATCAGCGTGTGACCTGTGGAGGTGGCGTACAGCGGGTGCATGTACTCAGGGTTGAGCAGCGTCAGCGCGAAGGCGATGAAGAAGGGGAGGCCCACGAGCACGTAGGCGGACATGCGCCCCATCGCCGTCAGCGACTTGATCTTGCGGGCGAACTGCTGCCGCTGCCGGACGGTGTCCGCGACCATGTCGAACAGGCCGGCGAGGCTACCGCCGACCTGGCGCTGGATGGTCACAGCGGTGATCACGAAGGCGAAGTTCTTCGAGCCGATCCGCTCGGCGGTCTCGGCGAGAGCGTCGTCCATCGGCCGGCCGAGGCGCGTATCCGTGATCACGCGCGCGAGTTCCTTGCTCGCCGGTTCCAGGCCCTCGTCGACGACGGTCTGGATGCCCTGCTTGAAGCTGTGCCCCGCCTTGAGCGAGGCGGCCAGCGTCACGAGCAGGTCGGGCAGCTGGTCCTCGAAGGCGTTCACCCGCCGCCTCGCCTTGAGGCTCACCCAGGCGTACGGGATCGCCCCGCCGACGGCGAGCGCGATCAGGATGGCGAACGACGAGCGTCCGGTGAGCGCCGCGAAGAGCGCGAACACGAACCCCGTGCCGACGATCAGGTAGGCGAACTCCACGGTGCGCAGCGGCAGGTCGGCCCGCTCGAGCTTGCGCTGGAGCTTCAGCCAGACGCGGCGGTGCCCGAAGGCCTGCTCGGTCGCGCGGAAGAGGCCCGCGAGCGCGGCAAGCCGTTCGCCCTTCTCGCGCTTGTGTGTCTTGCGCGGCCCGCCCTCGACGTGCGGGGCGAGGCGGCTCTTCACCCACGAGCCCTTGGCCGAGGCGAATGCGAACGCGCACGCCGTGAGCACCAGGAACGCGACCACCATCGTCAGGACGAGCCCGCCGAACGGCGAATAGAACGGTGAAGGCAGCTGGCTGCCGCCGGCCGGGGCCTCGATGTCGCCCGGGATCTGCAGATCGGTCGAAGCGGCGCCCTCCGGGTTCAGCGCCACCCGCAGGTGCAGCCGCTCGCCCGGCCGGGCGGCCGTCACGTACTCGATCCGCCAGGTGCGCTTGAGCTCGCCCGCGATCGACGAGTAGACGGCGGCCAGCCCCGAGCTCGAGACAGCCGACTTGAAGCTGCCGCCGGTCTCGCTCGCCATCCTGCGGAGCGGCGCGGTGGTCGCGTCGCTCCCGCCGATCGCAATCGGGTAGACGAGCGTGCCCGTGGCGTGCGCGGTGGCGAGCGCCTGGTCGAGGGAGACCTCGCTCGAGACGTCCTTGCCGTCGGTGAGCAGCACGACCACTCGGGCACGGCCCTGCTCGCGGCGGAGCACGCTCGCGGACAGCTGCAGCGCGTCGTCGAGCGCCGTGCCGTTCTTGGAGTCGACCGACATTGCGCGCAGCGCGTCGTCCGAGTCGACCGTCGACGAGGAGAACGGCGTCAGCTGCACCGCGCGCGAGCCGAAAGCTACGACCGAGAGTCGGTCGGAGAGGGCTTTCGTGCGTACGAAGGCCCTCGCTGCTGCGAGGGCGTCCGCGAGCTTTGCGCCCGTCATCGAGCGGGAGCGGTCGATCGCGACCACAACGCTCTTCGTCGAGGCGAGGTTCGCCGCCTTGAGGCCGACAACCTGCCGGCCGTTCTCCGTGATCGTCGGCAGCGTTCCGGCCGCGACCGGCGAGACGAGGGTCACGCGAACGGTGGGGTAGCCGCTCGTGTCGACGTTGCGGAGGCTCACCGAGGCCCCGCCCGCTACCGGAGCCGCCAGAGCGGCGACCACGGCGGCGGTGAGGGCTCGAACCGTTGTGCCGCGGCTCATTCGAACCCGCCGTAGCTCGCGGCGGCGAAGTTCGGCCGAAAGGTCGAGGTGTCGCCGAAGAAGGCGGGCGGCAGGAAGACGCCGTTGGCGGCCATCTTCTCGAGGAAGTGCGGCTTGAGGCCCGTGCACTCGAGGTCGCCCAGCAGCCTGACCGGCTTTCCGGCCCCGGTCTCGTCCTCCTCGGGCGGCTTCGCCACGTAGACGTCCTGGAGGGTGATCACGTCCGACTCCATGCGCATCACCTCGGTGATGTGAGTGATGCGGCGCGAGCCGTCGACGAGGCGGGCGATCTGCACGAGCAGGTCGAACGCGCTCGAGATCTGCTCGCGGATGGCGCGGTGCGGCAATTCGACGCCGGCGGTCATCACCAGCGTCTCGAGCCGAGAGAGCGCATCGCGCGGGGTGTTGGCGTGGATCGTGGTGAGCGAGCCCTCGTGGCCCGTGTTCATCGCCTGGAGCATGTCCAGGGTCTCGGGGCCGCGGACCTCGCCGACGATGATCCGGTCGGGGCGCATGCGCAGCGAGTTGCGGACGAGCTCACGGATCCGGACCTCGCCCTCGCC
>JBKPFI010000168.1:0-1881 GCA_046728775.1 Actinomycetota bacterium
GTGTCCGTGCCCTTCGGCGCGAAGATCCGAGCGCCCTTCCGCGAGCCGGCGATGATGCGCATCGAGGCGGCAGCCTAGGCCGAAAGGACACGTCCGGGGTCAGACCCGGGACATGGCCGGAAGGGGCGGATCTTCCTCGCCGTCGAGGCGGCGCAGGGCCCACTCCGCTTCCTCGCCGATCGTCCACCAGCCCTCGATCTGCGCCGTGTCCGCCCGCATCCGCGTGAGTTGCGGCCGCGACTCCTGGAGGTCGAGCACGCCGGCGGCGAACGTGCTCCAGAACCGCACCTCCGGGTCCGGGTCGCGGAGGGCGGCGACGATCGTCGTCCGGATCTCCGCAAGCACCGGCTCGTACTGGAGCAGGTGCCCGAGCGCTTCGGCAGCGTACGCGCGCACGATCGGGCTCTCGTCGGGGTCGGCCAGCCGCCGTGCGAGGACGCCGGCAACCTCGCTCCCCCCGCTGAAACCGAGGACGTACGCGGCGGCTGCCCGGCCCTCCTCGGGCCCGCGGCCCTCGAGGAGCCGCTCAACGCGGCGCAACGTCCGCGGATCCTTGTCCTGCGACAGCTCCCTCGCCGCCTCCCAGCGCCTGGCGTCGCCCCGCGAAAGGGTTCGGACGAGCCGCCGCCGGCCGAAGACCTTCATGCGGCCGCGTCGCGGTCGCCGAACACGCGTCGAACGTCGTCGGCCAGCGGGCCCTCGTAGGCCACCAGCTCGCCGGCAGCCGCCCGCGCCCGCTCCAGCAGCGGGCGGTCGGCCCGCCAGTGGACGAAGTGGAAGTCCGAGACCCCCGCCTGGCGCGTCCCGAGCAGCTGGCCCTCGCCGCGCAGCTCGAGGTCTTTCTCGGCCAGCTCGAAGCCGTCCGAGGAGTCGACGAGCGCCTGCAGCCGCTCCTGCGCGTTGTCGGTCAGCTCCTCGCGCGGGCGCGAGATCAGCAGGCAGTACGACTGCTCTGCCCCACGCCCGACGCGGCCTCGCAGCTGGTGGAGCTGCGCGAGCCCGAACCGGTCCGCCTCCTGGACGATCATGATCGTCGCGTTCGGAACGTCGACGCCGACCTCGATCACCGTCGTCGCGACCAGCACGTCCAGCTCGCGCACCTTGAACTGGGCCATCAGCTCGCGCCGCTCGGCAGGCCGCAGGCGTCCGTGCAGCAGGCCGACGCGGTAGTCCTTCAGCTCGGCCCGCCGCAGCCGTTCGGCCTCGGCCTCGGCCGCGCGCGACTGCGACGTCTCCGACTCCTCGATCAGCGGGCAGACGACGTACGCCTGCCGCCCGGCGTCGAGGTGCCGGCGCAGGCGCTTGTAGGCCTCCGAGCTCCGTTCCGCCGTCACCCACGAGGTGACGATCGGCTTCCGGGAGGCCGGCGGCTTCGCGATCTCGGTCACGGACAGGTCGCCGTACAGCGTCAGGGCCAGCGTTCGCGGGATCGGCGTCGCGGTCATGTGCAGCACGTGCGGGCCGCGGCCCTCGACGAGCGCCTGGCGCTGCTCGACCGCCGAGGCACCGCTTGCGGTGCCGTCTGAGAGCGGCGCGGGCTTTGCCCGCGACGCGTTTACCCCGGCTGATGGAGTCCTAGACGTCAGAGCCCGGCGTTGCTCGACGCCGAACCGATGTTGTTCGTCCACGACCGCGACCGCCAGCTCGCGGAGCTCGACGCCCTCCTGTATCAGCGCATGCGTCCCGACCACGAGCTGCGCCCCTTCCAGCTCGGACTTGACCGAGCCGGTGAGCAACACGACCCGCACCCCGAGCTCCGCGCACAGCGGCTCGATCGTCAGGAAATGCTGCTCGGCGAGCGTCTCCGTGGGCGCCATCAGCGCGCCGAGCCGGCCGGCCTCGACCGCGCGCAGCAGCGCGTACAGCGCGACGACCGTCTTG
>JBKPFI010000173.1:0-20924 GCA_046728775.1 Actinomycetota bacterium
GGCCAGCGGTCCGGCATCTCGCGCGGGACGACGCTCCAGAGGTAGTGCTCGAGGTCGATCACGTTCACCACCCGCACCGACTTCCCGCCGGTTACGCGCAGCAAGCCGCGGTAGCTGCGGCCCCCGAGCGAGAGCGAGGTCGTGCCCGGCGAGAAGACGAACGGCGCCCGGAGGACTTTCGCATCGGGCGAGGCCGCCGGCTTCAGCTTGAGGGCGGGCCCGAGCTGCTGCTTTCCGGCGGGGAGCTTGTACGCCTTGCCGGTGGCATCGCGCACGGTGAACGGCGTGCGCGAGGAGATCACCACGCGCTTCGACCCGGGGGTGAGCAGCACGCGCACGCGCCTGAGCGGCGCCTGGCCGAGGGTCGTGCCGGGGTAATAGTGGGCGACGATGTCGTCGTAGGACCAGCCGTGGAGCGCGTAGCCGTAGGCGCCGTACTGCGCCAGGCCGACGCCGTGGCCCCAGCCGTGGCCCGCGACGAAGAACGCGGGCGGGCTCGGTTCCGCGGGCGGCTGCGCCGCAGGCGCGGAGAGGCCAAGCGCGGCGAGAAGAGCGGCTGCGAGTGTGCTGACGATCGCGCGAGTCCCCGAATGACCGGTTGGAATGGCAGAGCGATCCTGGCCGGACGCCGCTGCCGAATGGACGGAGCGTAGCGCAACGGCCAGGCATTTTCGGCTCCGATCGGGGGATTCGGACCGTTTCCGCCGCGGCTCGGTCGGGGAAACGGGCGGCGGGATGCATGTCGAGACAGGGCTGCTGCCGCCGCGCTACCGCTCGCCGCGCCTGATCGGGCACGGCGCAATGGGCGAGATCTACGCCGCCAGCGACGAGCTGCTGGGTCGGACGGTGGCCGTAAAGGTGCTCGCCTACCGCTACGCGGCGGACGAGGGGATCCGCCAGCGCTTCAAGCGCGAGGCGCTCGCGGCGGCGCGGCTGTCGGGCGAGCCGGGCGCGGTCACGATCTTCGACGTCGGCGAGTGGCAGGAGCGCCCGTTCATCGTGATGGAGTACCTGACGGGTGGCTCGTTGGAGGACCGGCTGCGACGTGAGGGCGCCCAGCCGCCGGCGCGTGCGCTGGCGTGGCTCGAGCAGGCGGCGACGGCGCTCGACGCCGCACACCGCCACGGAGTCGTCCACCGCGACGTTAAGCCGGCAAACCTGCTCCTCAACGAGCGGGGCGAGGTGCGCGTCGCCGACTTCGGGATCGCCAGTGCCGCCGGGCTCGAGTCGCTGACGCTGACGGGGACGGTGCTCGGGACTGCCGGCTACCTCTCGCCGGAACAGGCCGCCGGGGAGCGGGCCGGGCCGGCGAGCGACCTCTACGCGCTCGGTGTCGTCGCCTACGAGCTGTTCAGCGGGCGGCGCCCGTTCGAGAGCGACTCGCCCGCTGCCGAGGCAGCTGCGCACGTGAACGCTCCCGTGCCCTCGATCTCGGAAGAGCGGCCGGGACTGCCGCGAGAGCTCGACCGCGTCTTCCAGCGGGCGCTGGCGAAGGGGCCGCGGGCGCGGTTTGGCTCCGCTCGCGAGTTCGTGGCGGAGCTGCGGGGGGCGCTCTCGCGGACGGCGGGGACGACGGCAGCGTTCGCCCCGGCTTCCACGGGGGAGCGGCGCCGGGGCGCTTCGGCGTACCTGCTTCCGCTCGCGCTGCTGCTGGCGGCTGCGGGGATCGGCGCGATCGTGGCGGGGCTCGTGACACGTGGCGGCGGCTCGAGCGCCGACGTCGTGACGCGGACGGTCGCCGGGCCCGGTGGAACGACCACCCTCACGCGGACCGTGACCCAGCAGACGACCGCGTCTGCACCCGCCCCCCCGCCTCAGCCTCAGCCTCCGCCGCCGCCTCCGCCGGCTGCAGCGGCCGGCGACGGGCACGCGCTGAACGACCAGGGCTACTCGCTGATGCGCCAGGGCGCCTACGCGACCGCCCTGCCGCTGCTGCAGCAGGCGGTGCAGAAGCTGGCAGGCACCGGCCCCGCCGACCCGTACGAGGGCTACGCGAACTACAACCTGGGCTACACGCTGTACCGCCTCGGCCAGTGCGACGAAGCGGTCGCCTACCTGAAGCGGGCGGAGAGGCTCGAGCCTGACCGCAGCGAGCCGAGAGACGTCCGCAAGCAGGCCCAGCACTGCTGACCGTCCTTTTCGGCATTCGCTAGGCCTAGCGCAAGCGTACGTAGACTCCGCCGCATGCGCATCCTCGTCACCGGCGCGGCCGGATTCATCGGCTCGAACTTCGTCCGCTACTGGCTCGAGCGCCACCCCGGCGACCACGTCGTGGCCCTCGACCTCCTCACGTATGCGGGCAACCGCGAGAGCCTGGCCGACGTCGAAGACCGGATCGTCTTCGTCCACGGCGACATCGCGGACGCCGATCTCGCCGAGCGAACGCTCCGTGACGAGGAGATCGAGGTCGTCGTCAACTTCGCCGCCGAGTCGCACAACTCGCTCGCCGTGGTCGATCCCGGCCGCTTCTTCCACACGAACGTGATCGGAACGCAGACGCTGCTCGAGGCGACGCGCCGCTGCGGCCTCGCCCGCTTCCACCACGTCTCGACCTGCGAGGTCTACGGCGACCTGCCGCTCGACGCCGACGAGGTCTTCCACGAGGAGTCGCCGTACCGGCCGCGCACGCCGTACAACGCCTCCAAGGCTGCGGCCGACCACGCCGTCCGCGCCTACTTCGAGACCTACGACCTCCCCGTCACGATCACGAACTGCTCGAACAACTACGGGCCGTACCAGTTCCCGGAGAAGGTGATCCCGCTCTTCGCGACCAACGCGCTCGACGACAGGCCGCTGCCGCTCTACGCTGCGACCGCCAACCGGCGCGAGTGGCTGCACGTGCTCGACCACTGCCGCGCCGTCGAGCTCGTGCTCGAGCAGGGCCGCCCCGGTGAGACGTACAACGTCGGCTCGGGCGTCGAGAAGTCGATCGACGAGATCGCCGACGCCGTGCTCGAGCACACAGGCAAGCCCCAGTCCCTGAAGACGATCGTCCCCGACCGCCCGGGCCACGACCGGCGCTACCTGCTCGATTCGGCGAAGATCCGCCGGGAGCTCGGCTGGCGCGACGAGGTCGCCTGGGAGGACGGGATCGCGCAGACCGCGACCTGGTACGCCGAGAACCGCGACTGGTGGGAGCCGCTGCGGGACCGCGCGCCGATCGACGAGGCCGCCTGGCGCTAGAGACGTCTGAGACAGGCGCGCAGGCCTTCGCGCCAGTGGGGTAGGCGCGGGGCTGCCGCGCGCTCGCTGCGGAGCACGGAGTACGCCGGCCTCGGCGCCGGACGGCCGAGCTCCTCGGTCGAAATCTCGCGCACGTGGCACGACACACCCGCGTCCTCGAAGATCGCGCGCGCGAACTCGGCCCAGGAGCACTCCCCCTCCGCGGCAACGTGCCAGACGCCACCGGGTAGCGAGAGCAGCTTCCGCGTGGCCTCCGCGAGGTGGCCGACGTAGGTCGGGCAGCCGACCTGGTCGGCGACGACGCTCACCTCGTCGCGCTCCGCGCCGAGCCGCAGCATTGTCCGAACGAAGTTCGTGCCGGTCCAGCCGAACAGCCAGGAGCTCCGCACGATCCAGCCCTCGCGCACCTCTTGCTCGCCCGCGAGCTTCGTGCGCCCGTACACCGACAACGGCACCGGCTCGTCGGACTCGAGGTACGGCTCGCGCTTCGAGCCGTCGAAGACGTAGTCCGTGGAGAAGTAGACGACCGGCGCCCCGAGCGCGACGACGTTCCGCGTCCCCGCCACGTTCACCGCCTCCGCCTCCGCGGGCGAGGCCTCGGCCCCGTCGACGTCGGTCCAGGCGGCCGCGTGGAGAACTAGATCGGCCTCGAGCGAGAGCGGCCGCGTCACGTCGAGCTCCGCCCGCGTGGGCGCGTCCGCGCCCGGGAACGTCTCGCGCAGAGCTGCGCCCAGCTGCCCGCCGGCGCCCGTTATGAGCACGCGGCGAGGTCGCGCTCCGAGAGGATCGGCGATTCGGTGCTCCAGAGGTGCTTGACCCGCGGATCGGCCCAGCAGATCCCGTGCTCGTCGGGGTCGGCCTGGTCGTACTCCTCCGTCACGTGATAGAGGAAGAGGCAGTCGCTCAGAGCCTCGTATCCGTGCCCGTGGTGGCCGGGGACGTAGACCGCGACCGGGTTGTCGTCGCCGATGTCCTCCGTGAACGTCTCGCCGCTCTCGCGGTCGAGCACCACTACGCGTGCCATCCCGCGCACACACGCGAAGAGATCGTCCTGCCCGCGCTCGTGGTAGTGCAGGCCGCGGACGACACCCTTCCGCGAAAACACGAGGTTCGACTGCCGGATCGGCTTCGGTAGCCCCGAGGCGCGCATCAGCTCCGAGAACCAGCCGCGCTCGTCCGCGAAACGCCGCAGGGGAATCACCTGGACGCCGTCGACCATGCCTCGTTCTTGTTGGCCCCGTGGGCGCGGACGAAGTCGTTGACCTCGTAGTACGCCTCGATCGACTCGCCCGCGTCGCCCCAGAAGCCCTCGAGCACGTCGTACTCCATCTGCCCGCGGTCGACGTACCAGTTGTTGACGTCGGTGATCTCCAGCTCCCCGCGGCCGGACGGCCTCAGCGTTGGCAGCACGTCCCAGACCTGCTCGTCGTAGAAGTAGATCCCGGTGACGGCGTACTCGCTCGGCGGCTCGGCGGGCTTCTCGACGATTCTCGTCACACGCCCGCCGTCCAGCTCCGGGACGCCGAGATGGCGGAGGTGCTCCGGCTCGTCGACCCGCGCGAGCAGTATGCGCGCGCCGCGCTCCTGCCCGCCGAAGTTCTCGACCGCAGGAGCGATCGACCGCTCGACGACGTTGTCCGCGAGCATCACGACGATGCGGCCGCCGCGACCGAAACGCTCCGCGAGCCCGAGCGCCTCCGCGATCCCGCCAGGCTTGTCCTGGTAGGCGTAGAAGAGGCGCTCGACGCCGTGATCGTGACCGTTGCCGAGCAGGCGGAAGAACTCGCCGGCGTGCGTGCCGCCGGTGACGAGCATCAGCTCGGTTACGCCGGACTTGACGAGCGCCTCGATCCCCCAGCTGATCATCGGCCGGTCGTAGATCGGCAGCAGGTGCTTGTTCGTGATCTGCGTCAGCGGGTGGAGCCGCGAGCCGGTTCCCCCGGCCAGGATCACGCCTTTCAGCCCGCTCGCCATCGGGCGGATGCTACGAGGTCGGTGCCTCCAGAGGCGACGGAGGCACCCGCACGAGGCGGGCGACCGGTGGCGGGAGCCACCAGTTCCAGCGGCCGAAGAGCGCCATCAGCGACGGCACGAGGATGGCGCGCACGATCGTCGCGTCGACGAAGATCGCGATCGCGAGGCCGAAGCCGAACTCCTGCAGACCGACCACGCGACCGGCGATGAAGCCCGAGAACGCCGCCACCATCACGATCGCGGCGGCG
Source organism: Actinomycetota bacterium (assembly GCA_046728775.1). Classification (GTDB taxonomy): domain Bacteria; phylum Actinomycetota; class Thermoleophilia; order Gaiellales; family Gaiellaceae; genus AC-32. Next base: position 5,406 of record JBKPFI010000173.1, read on the forward strand.
GTGACAATCCGCCCGGTGCGCTCGAGCCCCTCCACGACTGCCCGGCCGTTGTCCTTCGTCTCGTCCCAGGCCTCGCGCATGCGCGTGACCAAAAAGACCTCGTAGTCCATCGAGAGGCCGAAGAGCCTCGCGAAGAGGAAGATCGGAATCCACGCCTCGATCTGCTGGAAGCTGTAGAGACCCCAGAGGTCGCTGCCGAGGCCCCACTTGAACACCACCACGAGCGCACCGTAGGCGGCGGCCACGGAGAGGAGGTTCAACACCACGGCCTTCAGCGGCAGGATCAGCGAGCGGAACGCGCGCATCAGCAGCAGGTACGTCAATACGAGCACGGCGACGACGAGCCAGGGGAAGACGGCGTACGAGCGATCGATGAAGTCCACGCCCTGCGGCGGCCCGCCGCCCGCGAGCACACGGACGCCCTGCGGCCATGGCACGGACGGGACGATGTCGCCGCGCAGGCGGCGGACGAACGACTGCGCCGGCTCCTGGCCGTACTCGTGCTGCCCGGCGACGATCACCTGCGCGTAGCGGCCGCTCGGGTCGATGTACGGCCGCGTCGGCAGGTAGCGGACGGAGACGACCTCGGGGTCGTGCCGCACCTTTGACGCGAGGTTCTGGATCGATCGCTGGACTCCGGGGTCCTCCGCGCGCCCAGAAGCACCGGCGTCGACCACGATCTGGGTCGGCGAGAGCGCGCCCGGGCCGACGGCGTGACGGAGGATGTTGAACCCGCGCACCGCCTGCGGGTGCTGCGGAATCCCGAAAGCCGAGCCGGGCGTCAGCTCGAGCGCGAAGACCGGGATCGCGATCGCGACCAGCAGCGCGGCGCCGCCGGCGAGGAACGCGACCGGCTGGCGCATGATCGCCCGGGCCAGCCGGGCCCACATGCCCTGCTCGATGTCGGCCGTCCCCGCGAGCCGCGGCAGCGGCACGTGCAGCCGGCGCCGCACGAACTCGGCCACGGTCACGCGCTTGATCCCGCCTCGCCCGTAGAGGGAGAGCAGCGCGGGCTGCAGAGTCGCGGCGGCGGCGAGCGAGACGAGCGGGATCAGAAAGCCGCCGATCCCCATCGAGCGCATGAACGGCGAGGGCATGAACAGCAGCAGCGCCAGGCCGATCGCGACCGTCGCGCCCGAGAAGATCACCGCGCGGCCGGCCGTCGCCATCGTCCGCACGATCGCGTCGTCCGTGTCCCCTCGGCGACGCCGCGCGTTCTCGGCGCGTCGCTGAGTGTGCGCCGCCGTAGGGGACAGTGCACGTAGCACGGCCCCGGAAGGCGGCGTGCGCTCAGCGGCGCGAGGCGGCTCCGGAGCCGGGCTCCGCCCGGCGGGAGGAGCCGCCGGCCGAGGGCGCGCGAGCTCCTCGCGGAAGCGGTAGACGATCAACAGCGAGTAGTCGATCGCGATCCCGAGCCCGATCAGCTGCACGAGGTTGGTCACGTACGTCGCCATCGTGATCTGGTGGGCGAACAGGTAGACGAGCCCGAGGGTGCCCATGATCGTGCACGCAGCGAACAGCAGCGGAATCGTCACGGCCGCCGAAAGGCCGAAGACGACGAGCAGGATCAGGATCGCCACCGGCAGCGCGATGAAGAGCTCACCCGTCTTCAGGTCCTCGTCGAAGATCGGGTCGAGGTCGTGCTGGATCGCGGCCTGGCCGGTGACGTACGACCGAACACCGCCGCCCTGCGGTAACGCGTGGAGCACGTCGTCCGTGTAGCCCTTCGCGTCGGCGATGCTCAGCGTCGAGACGATGTCGCCGTAGAGGACGTGCCTCCCACCCGGCGTGAGCGGGCGCGCCTGCCCGGTCGGAACCTGTTTCGAGGCGCGCACCAGCGCGCGCTGGAGCTTCACGCTCAGCGCCGGATCGGTCGAGTTCGGGACGCGGAAGACGATCGTGAAGGCCCCGTCGCTGCGGTCGCCGTAGTGGTCCTTGAGGATCGTCCGGGCCCGCTCCGAGTCGGTTCCCGGCATCGTGAAGGTGTTCGAGAGCAGGTCCGAGAGCCTGGTCGAGGCCTGGTAGCCCGCAACGAGCACGACGAGCCAGGCGACGACGACGAGCCAACGATTGCGGATCATCAAGCGCGTCCAGCGCTCCAAGGCGGCGGCCTCCCCCCAGGCTGGTGACGAAGCTACTGTCTGCTACTTACCAAAGTTCGTGGCGCTGACGGGAGACCTATGCGGACACGTCGAGCGTTTACCAAGGGAGACCCATGAAAGGGCGCGACGAAATCGACCGCCTGCACGACGAGATCAAGGAGCTCGTCGACGAGCTCTGGCACTTGCCGCGCTTTGCCGGCGGCGGCCGTCGCGGCTTCCGGCCCCAGGTCGACTGCATCCGCAGCGAGGACCCGGCCACGCTGCACGTCGTCGTCGAGCTGCCGGGGGTCGATCCCGCCTCGCTCAACGTCGTCGCGGCCGACCGCATGCTCGTGGTCGCCGGCGAGCGCCGCCGGCCGCCGGTCAGCGGGCGCTACCACCAGCTCGAGATCGAGTACGGGCCCTTCCAGCGCCGCATCCCGCTCGACGAGGCGGTCGACACGGAAGCCGCCACCGCGCGCTACGAGAAGGGGATGCTGACCGTCGAGCTCCCGATCGCGGCCGAGCCGCCGAGGGCGGAGCGCGTGGCCATCGCCATCACAGGGCGGCGATGACCGAGCTCAACTTCGAGGAACCGCTCGAGACCACCGACGTCGAGATCCCCCCGACGCTCCCGGTCCTGCCGTTGAAGGAGACGGTGATCTTTCCTCAGTCCGTCTCGCCGCTCGCGATCGGGCAGGAGCGCTCCGTGCGCCTCGTCGACGACGTGCTGGAAGGCGAACGAATGCTGGGCCTGGTGACAGTGAAGAACGGCGACGTCGAGGAGCCCGGGTGGGACGACCTCTACGAGACGGGCACCGCGGCCGTCGTGCACAAGATGATCCGCGTCCCCGATGGGACCCTACGGATCCTCGTCCAGGGGCTCGGGCGCATCCACCTGGAGCGCCGCGTCCAGGACGAGCCCTACCTCGTCGGCGAGTTCAGCGTCGTGCCCGACGAGGTCGAGGAGACGCCCGAGCTCGAGGCGCTCACTCGCAGCGTGCAGAGCGAGTTCGGGCGGCTGATCTCGCTCGTGCCCTACCTGCCCTCCGAGCTCGAGCTCGCTGCGGCCAACGTCGACGACCCAGGCGCGCTCTCGCACCTCGTCGCCTCGACGCTGCGGCTCAAGACCGAGGAGAAGCAGTCGCTGCTCGAGCAGCTCAACGTTTCGGAGCGGCTTCGCGACCTACTCAGGATCCTGGGTCGGGAGCTGGAGGTCGTCGAGCTCGGCACGAAGATCCAGACGCAGGTCCAGTCGGAGCTGGAGAAGGGCCAGCGCGAGTACTTCCTGCGCCAGCAGCTGAAGGCGATCCAGGAGGAGCTCGGCGAGGGCGACGAGCAGCAGGCCGAGCTCAACGAGCTGCGCGAGCAGGTCGCCGAGAAGAACCGGCCCGAGGACACCCGGAAGGCGGTGGAGCGCGAGCTCGCACGACTCGAGAAGCTGCCGCCGGCAGCGGCGGAGTACGGCGTCATCCGCACGTACGTCGATTGGATCCTCTCGCTGCCGTGGACCGAGACGACCGACGACAACCTCGACCTCGATCGTGCCCGGGAGATCCTCGACGAGGATCACTACGACCTCGAGAAGGTGAAGGAGCGCATCCTCGAGTACCTCGCCGTCTCGAAGCTCAAGAACGACCTCTCCGGGCCGATCCTCTGCTTCGTCGGCCCGCCCGGCGTCGGCAAGACCTCGCTAGGGCAGTCGATCGCGCGCACCCTGGGCCGCAAGTTCGTGCGGCTGTCCGTCGGCGGCGTCCGCGACGAGGCCGAGATCCGCGGCCACCGGCGGACCTACATCGGCGCCATGCCCGGCACGATCATCCGCTCCCTGCGCGACGCCGAGTCGAAGAACCCGGTGCTGCTGATCGACGAGATCGACAAGATGGGCGCCGATTTTCGCGGCGACCCTGCGAGCGCGATGCTCGAGGTCCTCGATCCCGAGCAGAACTCCCACTTCCGCGACCACTACCTCGACCTGCCCTTCGACCTCTCGAAGGTGCTCTTCATCTGCACGGCGAACCAGCTCGAGACGATCCCCGGGCCCCTGCTCGACCGGATGGACGTGATCCAGCTCTCCGGCTACACGGAGGAAGAGAAGCTCGGCATCGCGCGCAAGTACCTCGTTCCGAAGCAGCTCGAGGCGCACGGCCTGAGCGGCGAGCGGGTGACGATCAGCGACAACACGCTGCGGATCGTGATGCGCGAGTACACCCGCGAGGCGGGCGTCCGCAACCTCGAGCGGCGGATCGCCGACCTCCTGCGCAAGGCGGCGCGCGAGATCGCGGAGGGCCGGGCGCCGAAGATCTCGATCGACACGCGCAAGGGTCGAGCCTGGCTCGGCGCGCGGCGCTTCCCGGCCGACCCCCGGAAGCGCACCGCCGACGCCGGTGTCGCGACCGGGCTCGCCTTCACGCCCGTCGGCGGCGACGTCCTCTTCATCGAGGCAACCGCGTATCCCGGCAAGGGCCGGCTGACGATCACCGGCCAGCTCGGCGAGGTGATGCGTGAGTCGGCGCAGGCCGCCCTGTCCTGGGTGCGCTCACACGCGGAGGAGCTCGGCGTGGCCGAGGACTGGTTCACCGAGCACGACGTCCACATCCACGTGCCTGCAGGAGCGGTGCCAAAGGACGGCCCCTCGGCGGGCGTGACGATCGCGACCGCGATCGCCTCGCTCGTGCGCGGCGAGCCAGTGGCCGACGACGTGGGCATGACCGGCGAGATCACGCTCACCGGCCAGGTGCTGCCGATCGGCGGCTTGCGCGAGAAGGCGCTCGCAGCCCAGCGCTACGGGCTTAAGCGCGTCGCCGTCCCGCGCGACAACGAGCCCGATCTCGAGGAGCTCCCGGCGGAGACGCGCAAGGAGCTCGAGTTCGTGCTCGCCGACTCGATCGAGGACGTCTTCGAGGTCGCCTTCGGCTCGGCAACCCGCTCGCGGCCGCGGGCCGCGCCGGGCTCAGAGCGGCAGGCGGCCGCGTCTGTTTAGCACGGCGAGCGCGGAGGGTAGAGAATTCAGCCAGTAAACGAGCGAAAGGACGGCCTGCCGATGGCGAAGGCGACAGACAGGGCGAAGGACAAAGTGTCCGACGTCAGGCCCTACGTGCAGCGCGCACAGCGCGCGATTCAGGACGAGGAACTGCGGGAGAACCTGCGCAGCGCGTACACGACGGCGCGCGACGTCTACGACCAGCTGGTCGGCAACCGGGGCGTCACCGGCGTGGCCACACGGGTGGCGAGCGACAAGGACATCCAGGACCAGCTCCGCTCGGCGATCCAGGACCTCCGCAAGGCGGCCGACCGCGTCCAGAAGCAGGAGAGCCACGGAGGCCGGAACGGCGCGCTGCTGCTGCTCGGCATCGCCCTCGGGATCCTCTTCAACCCGATCACCGGGCCGGACACCCGGCGCTGGATCAAGGACAAGGTCTTCGGTGAGGACGAGGACTTCGGCTACAGCGGCGGATCCGGAGGCAACTCGGCCTAGGGTCTAAGGCGCTCGCTTGCGACGCCGATCAGAAGAGGCCGCGCCGGCTTTTGCCGGTGCGGCCGTCTAAGGCCGGGGCGCCAGCGGGCGCAGGCCGAGCGAGGTCATCAGCTGCCCCTCGGTGGTGCGCCCGGCGCGCATCGCCATCGCGCGCTTCAGCGAGGCGGGGTCGAGCCCGCTCGCCTCCGAGATGTCGGAGACCTGGAGCAGGATGGCCGCCGGCTTCGGCGCGGGGTCCGAGATCCCCGTCTGCGCCAGCCAGCTCGCCACGTTGCTGAAGCTCACGTCCTGCAGGTGCTGCCACGCCTCGAGGTACGGGGTGGGGTTGACCGCGCCGTCGTAGCCCATGAACAGCAGCGAGACCGGGTGCACCTCGAAGTGCAGATGCGTCGGCGTGCCCTGGGCGTCGCCGGTGTTGCCGACGAAGCCGAGCATGTCACCGGCCCTGACGCGGTGCCCGTTCTTCGCCAGCGGGGTGAAGGCCGAGAGGTGCGCGTAGTAGAACTGGTTCCCCTGGTCGTCTCGGAGCCAGAGGCGATTGCCGCCGACGTCGTTCCAGCCGACGGAGAAGACGGTTCCGGCCGCGCAGGCGAGGATCGGCGCCCCGAGCGGCGCGAAGATGTCGTCGCCGTGGTGCCAGTTCCCCGCGACGTCGCCGCGGAAGGCGCCAAAGGTGTCGCCGAACGAGGTCGGGCCGTAGACCGGGAAGACGTAGCCGCCGGCGGTCAGCTGCGGCTGGAGGCCCGCCGGGATCGGTAGCACCGGCACCGGCGACTGCCCGCGCTTGGACGGCTCGGGAGCGGTCGGCGTCTTCTTCGCCGGCTTCTTGCGCTGCGGCTGCTTCTTCTTCGTGGGCGTCGGCACGACGGGCTTCGGCGGCGGCGCGACGCTGGCCTGGACGCTCGCCTCCGAGTAGCCGACGCGGATCTCCGTGCCCGCCGGGAAGGCGTTGTGCGGCGCGGTCAGGTGGATCGTGAGCGCAGTGACGAAGCCGTGGTAGCCCTGCGCCCCGCCGGCGCCTGAGCTCATGTCGGTCCCCTGCTCGAGCGTGACGAGGTAGCCCCAGTCGCCCAGCGGGACCCGGGCGTTCGGCGCGACCGAGGCCGCCGAGCCGAGCACGGTCAGCGAGGACACGGCAGCGCCCGTGAAGTCGCCGCTCGCATTCTTCCCGCGGGTGATCCCTCGCGCCGCGCCCTTGACCAGCGCGGCGGTGATCTCGCCGCCGAAGACGCTCAGCGACTGCACCTGGCCGCTGGAAGAGGCGGCCGCGGAGGTCCCGATGTCGGTCGAGGCGGACGCCGTCAGGCCGCCGGTCGTGACCAGCGAGCCGTTCGCGGGATAGGCGAAGCTCGAGCCGAAGGAGGCGTGATCGGGCGGTGCCGAGATCGAGCCGGCCCCTCCGCCCGCCTGGCCCGGAACGACGACGCTGATCGCGTACGCGCGCGCCGAGGCCGACGCAGCCGCGCGCGCGCCGCCTGCGCCTCCCGTCCCCGAGAGGAGGACGACGAGGCCCGCCAGCGCCACGAGAGTCGTGAGACGCTTCCCCACCGTCCGCGCATTATCAGCAAAGACCGTGGCGGATTGCCGGATTTCTACGTGTCGGCGGCGAGACGGCGCTTCGCGAACTCGGCGAAGCGTTCGCGCTCAGCCTCGCTCGGACCGACGCGGTCGCCCGCGTAGGCGGGGTCGCCGCCGACCTCCTCTGCGACGGCGCGCACCTCCTCGACGACCTGCTCGTGGTGCTCCGGGCTGCGAGCCAGGTCCTCGGCCCAGTTCGCGCCCTTGGCCGGCTCGATCTCGTTCTCCACCAGCAAACGGCCCAGGAGGACACCGACCCGGATGTACGCGAAGGTGCGGAAAGCGAGCAGCTTGCGGGGCGAATCGACGAGCTGCGCGATGTCGGCATGCTCCTCCAGGATCTCCTCGACCAGCGATCCGATCGGCTCGTCGACCAGCGGGATCCACAGCTCTTCGTCGGCCCCCACGGTCAGGAAGCATAGGCGCGCCTGCGCAGCGTTCGCCAAGCAAGTTGGGCGGCGACGAGCACCATCAAGACGCCGAACAGCCGCCGCAGCACGTGTTCCGGGAGAGCCTCCGCGATCTGCACGCCCGCCACGACACCAGCGACGGCCGCGACACCGAGCACGAGCGCGGCGCGCAGGCGCACGTTGCCGTAGCTGCGCTGCCGCCAGGCACCGACGGCCGCCGTCGGCAGAATCGCCAGCAGCGAGCTCGCCTCCGCGTGGAGTTGCGTGAGCCCAAGGACGAGCGTGAGCGTCGGAACGAACAGGATCCCCCCGCCGACGCCGAACAACCCGGCCAGCGCGCCCGCGACAAGCCCGAGCACGGCCGCGGCGAGGAGCGCCCACATCAGACGAGCAGCCAGATGCCGATGCCGGCAAGCAGGGCGGCGAAGGCAAGCGTCAGCGTCCTCGTGGCGAGCTGTTGCTGGAGCCACGTGCCGAGGACGGCGCCGACGGCAGCCGGAAGCCCGACGACCGCGGCCGCACCCGGCTTCAGCTCGCCGTGGAAGGCGTACGTGATCGTACCGACGAAGGCGATCAGGCCGATCGCCGCGAGCGACGTCGCCATCGCGGTCCGCGCCTCGTAGCGGGCGAGCAGGATCAGGAGCGGGACGACGACGACCCCTCCTCCGACGCCGAAGAGCGCGCTGAAGAGGCCGGCGACGACGCCGATGAGGACGAGGCGCACGGCCGTATTCTGCGCAGGGTGAACGACGGGCTGGCGCGGCTGCGCTCGGAGCCGGGGCAGGCGGCGGTGCTCCTCGACGTGGACGGAACCCTCGCCCCGATCGTCGCGCGGCCGGAGCTCGCCGCCGTGCCCGAGGAGACGCGGGCCGAGCTGCGGCGGTTAGTCGCTCGCTATGGGCTCGTCGCCTGCGTAAGCGGGCGGACGGGTGAGGATGCCGAGCGGCTCGTCGGCGTCCCCGGGGTGGTGTACGTCGGCGTGCACTGGCTCGAGCTGGCTCCAGAGGCGGAGCGCTGGCGGGAGGCGCTGCGGCCGTTCGCCTCGGAGCCGTGGCCGTGGCTGGAGGACAAGGGCCTCACCGTCGCGTTCCACTGGCGCGAGGCGGCGGACGAGGACGGGTCGAGGCGCTCGCTCGAGGCGGTCGCGGAGCGTGCGCAGGAGGGCGGGCTCGAGGCGCGGTGGGGGCGAAAGGTGCTCGAGCTGCGGCCGCCGATCGAGGCGGACAAGGGAACGGCCGTGCGCGCCCTGCTGGCGGAACGGACGTTGCGGCGGGCGCTTTACGCCGGCGACGACACGACCGACCTCGACGCCTTCCGCGGGCTCGACGGGCTGGAGGTCGCTGTGCGGGTCGCCGTCGCCTCGGTCGAGGGCCCCGCGGGCCTACGGGAGGCCGCGGACGTGGTGGTCTCCTCGCCCGCGGAGCTGCTGGAGCTCCTCCGCGGGCTATGAGAGCGCGAGCAAGGCGACGCCTCCAGCGACGAGCGCCGCGCCTGCGAGGCGCGTGGGGCCGACCCGCTCGTGCAGCACGACCGCTGCGGCGGCCGTCGCGATCACGACGCTCGACTCCCGCACCGCGGCGACCGCGGGCGCGCTGGCGAGGCGTAGCGCGAGCAGCACGAGCAGGTAGGCGGAGGCCGACGCGGCTCCGACCGTGAGCGTGGCGGCATCGACCGCGGCCACAACCCGGCGGCGGCCGACGGCGAACGCGTACACGAGCGCAGGCCCGAGCATCACGAGCAGAAGGTACGGCCCGGCCGACGCGTGCCGGATGCCGTAGCGGTCGACCACGGTGTAGCCGGCGATCGCGGCCGCGATCGCGGCGCCGAACGCGAACCCGGCGAGGCTGCCGCGGGCGCCGCGGACGAGGAGGACGCCGAGGGCCACAGCGAGAACTCCGGCGATCCCGAGCGTCGACGGCCGCGCCCCTCCGGCCGCCACGACGAGCAGCAGCGCAACCACCGGTGCCAGCCCGCGCGCGACCGGATAGACGAGGCTGAGCTCGTAGCGGCGGTAGGCGGCGGCGAGCAGGACGACGTAGACCAGCTCGAGGGTCGCCGACGCGGCGATGAACGGAACGGCGGCACCCTCCACGCGCCAAGTCAGCGCCGCCGGCACGACGAGCACCGCGACGAGCGCCACGAGCGCGACGGCCGTTGCCGCCTCCGTGTCCTCCTCTCTCGCAAGGAGGAGGTTCCACAGCGCGTGTAGCCCCGCGGCTCCAAGCGCGAGGGCCAGCGCGTCGAGCGGCATGCGCGACCGTACCATCGGCGTATGCACCTGACCGAGGCCGTCCTCGCACCCCTGCGCGAGCGCTACGGCGAGCCGCGGCCGCTGCGCTGGGAGGGCGCGGTGAGCGGCGCGGAATTCGAGCTGGCCGGCAGCTCGCCGCGCCGCCGGCACGACGTCACGTTCTTCGTCTTCCGCCGGGACGGAGCGCTCGCGCTGATCCGGAAGCCCTCGTACCCGCCGGAGATCTGGCGGCCGCCCGGCGGCGGCGTGCGCCCAGGCGAGGAGTTCGAGAGGGGCGTGCGCCGCGAGGCGCTGGAGGAGCTCGGCGTCGAGATCGAGCTCGAGCGCTTCCTCGTCAGCTCCGAGGCCACGTTCCGCAGCGGCGGCGGCGTTATCGACTGGCGGACGCACGTCTTCGCCGCCCGCACGGATGCGGACGAGCTGCACCCGCTCGACACGCACGAGATCGCCGCAGCCCGCTGGGGCACGACGGACGAGCTCGCGGGGCACCTGCGGGCAGCGATGCTCGGGACTGGTCGAGCCTTGTGGCGCTACCGCGTCGCCCTGCACGACGCGGCCCTGACCGCTTGGGCGTGCCCGAGGGACAGTCCCTAGGACATGGCCTTTCGGCCACGCCGTTACGAGCGCGGTAGGAGCTCGAGCAGCTCCGGCAGGGAGCGGATCTTCAGGCCGCCCCAGTTGAGCTCCTCGGCCGGCCGCTCGAGGGCGACCGCCTTCATCCCGACGCGCTCGGCGCCCGCGAGCTCGTCGTTCGCCCCGTCGCCGACGAACAGGGCCTCCCCCGGCTCCACACCCAGCTCGTCGAGCGCGAGGCGATAGATCCGCGGGTCCGGCTTGCGCAGCCCGACGGTGCAGGAGAAGACCTCGACGTCGAACAGCCCGTGGAAGGCCGTCTCCGGCCACAGCACCGCCACGTCCTCGCTGCAGACGGTGATCAGTCCCGTCCGCAGCCCACGCCGCCGCGCCTCGGCGAGCGTCTCGACCGCGCCCGAAACCGGCACCAGACCCTCGCGCGTGACCGTTCGTCGCAGCTCGACGACCCGCTCCGCAGCCTCCGGCGAGGCGTCGAACACGGCCAGCGCGTCGGCGATCGGACCGGTCTCGCGCATGACCGCGAGGTCGCCGTACCAGCGCGTCTCGAACTCCTCCACGGTCAGGCCGAGTTGCTCGGCGACCCGCGGCCGGACCTCGGCCCATCGAGCCGCCGGCCACTCGGCAAGCGTGTTCCAGAGGTCGAAGATCACCGCGCGAACGCGGAGCCGCCCGCGCAGCGTCACTTCTTCATCAGCTTCCTGAGCTGCGCCCACGTGCGGGTGTTCGCGACCTGGTCCGCCCCGAGCCACGCGCGCCGCGCCTGGGCGACGCCGAAATCGACGTAGTCGAGCGCCCGCACCTCGTGCGCGTCGCTCGAGATCACGATCGGCACGCCGGCCTCGCCCGCGAGCCGCGCGTTCACGTCGCGCAGGTCGAGCCGGTCCGGCTGCGAGTTGATCTCGAGGAACGTCCGCGTCTCCAGCGCCTTCTCGACCACGCGCTCGAGGTCGATCTCCATCGGCTCGCGCCGGCCTAGCTTGCGCCCGGTCAGGTGACCGATCACGTGCACGTGCGGGTTCTCCATTGCCGCCAGCACGCGCTCGGTCGGTGAGCGGTCGAACGCGGTGTGGATCGAGGCGACGACCCAGTCGCGCTCGGCCAGCACCTCGTCAGCGACGTCGAGCGTTCCGTCGGCCCTGATGTTGACCTCGACGCCCTTCAGCAGCTTCAGCGGGGCCACGCGCTCGGCGAGTTCCTCGATCTCCTTCACCTGCGCCTCAATGCGGCCCTCGCGGAGGTAGTGCGAGTGGTCGGTGATCGCGTAGTACGCGTAGCCGCGATCGCCCGCGGCCGCGACCATCTCCTCGAGCGTGTTCTTGCCGTCGGCCGACCAGTGCGAGTGCGTGTGCAGGTCGCCTCGGAGCTGGCCCTGCTCGATCAGCTGCGGCAGCTCACCGTTCCGCGCCGCCTCGAGCTCGCCCGCGTTCTCGCGCAGCTCCGGCGGGATGTAGGCGTAGCCGAGCCGCTGGTACACCTCCTCCTCACTTTCGGCGGTGAAGACCTCGCTGCTCTCGACCTCGGTGATGCCGTACTCCGACACGGAGAAGCCGCGCCGGACGGCGTCCTCCCGCAGCGCGAGGTTGTGCTCCTTCGACCCCGTGAAGTGCTGCAGCAGGTTCCCGTAGCTCTCCGGAGGCACGACGCGCAGGTCGAAGCGGAAGCCTTCGTGCGAGACGACGGTTGCCTTGGTCGGTCCCTTCGCCGCCACCTCGGCCACCCAGGCCAGCTGCGTGAAGTACTCCGTCAGCGCCTTCGGGTCGCTCGCGGTCGCGATGATGTCGAGGTCGCGGACGGTTTCCCTGCGCCGCCGCGCACTTCCCGCATCCGAGACCCGCTCGGCAGCGGGATGCTCGCGCAGCACCTCGACCACGGCGAGCAGCGCCGGCAGCGCCTGGCCGAGCAGCACCCTACGGGTTTTGGGATCAGCCTTCCTTATACGGCCGCTGGCCTTGAGGACGTTCTCCTCGATCTTCGCACCCAGCCCCGGAAGCGTCCGCAGCCGCTGCGCCCGCGCCGCGTCCTTCAGCTCCGCGAGGGTGGTCACGCCGAGCTCCTGCCAGATCTTGCGCACCGTCTTCGGCCCCAGGCCCGGAATCCGCAGGAACTCGACCACCTCAGGCGGGATCGTCTTGCGCCGCCGCGAGAGCGCCTCGATTTCTCCCGTGTCGACGATCTGGACGATCTTCTCCTCGATCGTCGCGCCGATCCCCGGCAGCTTTTTCGCCGTTCCCTCGAGCGCGAGCTGGGCGACCGGCGTCCCCGTCTCGCGCACACGCGCGGCCGCGCGCCGGTACGCGAGCACGCGGAAGGCGGCCTCACCCTCGATCTCCAGCAGGTCGGACAGGAGCTCGAGCTGCTCGGCGACGTCGGCGTTGCGGGGGAGGGTCTTCGCCACGACAGCGATCATAGGGACGTGAAGGCACTCGTCTCAGCGCGGGGGAACCCTCCTTCCCGAGGGGCGCAATGAAGGCGGTTGTCTGCCTGCCGACATACAACGAGCGCGAGAACCTGGAGCGGATGCTGCTCGCGCTCGCCGACAAGGGCGTCTCGGTGCTCGTCATCGACGACAACTCCCCGGACGGCACCGGCGAGCTGGCCGACCGACTGGCCGCGAAACTCGAGCACGTCCAGGTCCTCCACCGCGACCGCAAGGAGGGCCTCGGCCCCGCCTACCTCGCCGGCTTCAGGCGGGCGCTGGCGGACCCGGCCGTGGAGCTCGTGCTCGAGATGGACGCGGACTTCTCGCACGACCCGGACGACGTCCGCCGGCTGATCAGCGCCGCGGGCAGCGCGGACCTCGTGCTCGGCTCCCGCTACGTCGAAGGCGGCTCGATCGCGAACTGGGGCCGCGTGCGGCGCTTCGTCTCCACCGGCGGCTCGCTCTACGCGCGCTGGATACTCGGCATCCCCGTGCACGACCTCACGGGCGGGTTCAAGTGCTTCCGGCGTGAGGTGCTCGAGACGCTCGACCTCGAGGCGATCACCTCCCGCGGGTACGCGTTCCAGATCGAGACGACCTACCGTGCCCTGCGTGCCGGCTTTCGCGTCGTCGAGATCCCGATCTCCTTCGCCGACCGCGAGCACGGGGGCTCGAAGATGAGCCGCCGAATCGTGCTCGAGGGGATTTGGAAGGTGCCCGCTCTGCGGCTCCGTGCCCTCACGGGCCGCCTGTAGAGTCGCAGCCGTGGTCGAGCTCACCGACGCCACCTTCGAGCAGGAGGTTCTGCAGGCGGACAAGCCGGTGGTCGTCGACTTCTGGGCGCCGTGGTGCGGCCCCTGCCACGCCGTCGAGCCGGTCCTGCGCCAGCTCGAAGAGGAGCACGGCGAGCGCGTCAAGTTCGCGAAGCTCGACATCGACGAGCACCTGCGGACGGCGTCGCGCTACGAGGTGCTGTCGATCCCGACGGTGATCCTGTTCGAGGGCGGCGAGCCGCGGGAGAAGGTCGTCGGCGCACGCCCACGCTCGCACTACGAGCAGGCGTGGGCGCGATGGCTCACGTCGACGCCGCCGACTCCGTGACCTCCGGCTGCGCGCGCAGCTGACGCCGCACCGAGCGCGAGGCGGCCGCCGCGTCTCCCGTGCCGCGCAGGCGGATGCGCGGATCCACGAACGAGTAGACGATGTCCACGATCAGGTTCGCGATCACGACCGCGAAGCTGACGGTCAGCACAATGCCGAGGATCATCGGCAGGTCGCCGTTGGCGAGCGAGCGGACGAGCAACCGTCCCATCCCGGGCAGCTCGAACACCGTCTCGATGAAGAGCGCCCCGCCGAAGGCGACGCCGATGTCCATCCCGATCATCGTGACGACCGGCAGCAGCGCGTTGCGCAGCACGTGTCGGCGCATCACGCGAAACGTGCCGGCGCCCTTCGCGCGGGCCGTTCGAACGTAGTCCTCATCCATCGCCTCGAGCACGTTCGCGCGGATCATGCGGGCATAGAGGGCGGCGAACAGGAACGCGAAGGTGAGCCAGGGCAGGAAGAGATGGTAGGCCCAGAAGCGCGGCCCGCCGCAGAGATTCGAGCTGGCGGGGTCGTAGAAGAGGTCGCAGTACCCGCCGACCGGGAACCAGTGCAGCCTCACCCCAAAGACGTACGAGAAGACGAGCCCGAGCCAGACCGGGTGCGCGGACAAGCCGGCGAGGACGAAGAGCATCAGCCCCTTGTCCAGCAGCGACCGCGGGTGCAGCGCCGACAGGAGCCCGATGGGAAACGCCAGCAGCAGAAAGAGGATCGCCCCGCCCGCCATGAGCGAGGCCGTGACGGGCACCGTGCGCTTGATCACCGTGGTCACCGATTCCCGCGACCGCGTGGAATCGCCGAGGTCGCCGTGGAAGAAGACGCGGCTGAGGAAGCGTCCGTATTGCTCCGGGAACGAGCCGCGGATGTTGAACTGCGTCTGCAAGCCGGGCTCGAAGCCGCGCTCGTTCCGCTGCGCGTTGCGGGAGTCGGCCGGCAGGACGAAGAACATCACGAAGGTGAGCAGCGTCACCACGAATCCGAGCAGCACCGCCCACGCCAGCCGCCTGGCTACGAAAACGAGCACTGCCCGCTAGCGTGGTTGCTCCGGCCGGTCAGCGCAAGGTTCGCCCGCCGAAATTGTCCCAACCCGACATTGGTACGGGCGCCCCGGCGAGCCGGATCTCGAGGCCTTCTCCTTCTTCGCAGCGGCCGATGACCGGGAAGCCGAGCGCGTCGTCGGTGGCCGCCAGCAGCTCGTAGTCCTCGCCGAAGCCGAGGTCCTCGACGGTCGCGCCGGAGGCGAGGGGCACGCGCTCGACGTCGACCACGACACGGCAGCCGGAGCGCTCCGCGATGTGCGCGGCGTCGACGGCCAGGCCGTCGGAGATGTCGGTGAGCGCGTGCGCCTGCGCGCCCAGGAGCCGGCCCTCGTCGAGGCGCAGGGGCGGCCGCGCGTGGCGGCCCTCGCGGAAGGCGGCTCCGGCCGCCCCGAGCGGTCCGGTCACGACCACGAGGTCTCCGGCACGGGCGCCCGCACGGCCCGGAACGCGATCGGAGCGGCCGAGCGCCGTCACGGAGAGGACGAGCTGCGGAGCGCGGGTCGTGTCACCCCCGACCACGGGCACGCCCGGCTCGTTCAGGCCTTCGTAGAGCTCGAGCACGTC
>JBKPFI010000188.1:0-3454 GCA_046728775.1 Actinomycetota bacterium
GATGAAGACCGGCGACATCTTCGAGCTCGCCGAGGTGGTGCGGAACCTCTCGCTCCGCGACCACGAGAAGGGGCTCTCGACCGGCGAGAAGCAGATGTTCGTGAAGGCGAAGAAGATCCTCGCCAGCGAGCTCATGTACGCGAAGGACATGGACGAAGACGAGGCGGCCGAGTGGCTGGACGGCGTCCTCGCCCGCGGCGGAAAGACGAAGAAGACCACGGCGAAGGTCGCGGCTACCGCCTGATTCGCCGAGGCATCGCTTGCGATGCCGTCGTCAGGTTGTGCGGGCTTTGCCCGGACAACCGTCTGAAATGACCGGTCGAAGCGTTTCGGAGTCAGAGGAGGGCCGGGGAGTGTTTGGGCCGTCCTCGCTGCGGCTGGCCGCGGCGAGCGGCTCGGCTCCGACCGGCCGAAGGCCTTTGCGCGCCTCGGCGGCCGCCCGCTCCTGGCTGAGCCCCTGGAGCGGCTGGAGAGCTCGGACTGGATCGACCAGATCGTGATCGCGGCTCCTCCGGACTGGGAGGAGCCGTCGATCCTGGTCGCGGAGGAGATCGCGGCGACGAAGGTCAACTCGGCGGTCACGGGCGGCGCGTCGCGCTCCGAATCGGTCCGCCTCGCACTCAACGACGTGCCGGAGGACGCCGCCGTGGTGCTCGTGCACGACGCGGCGCGCCCGCTCGTTCCAGAGGACGTGATCGAGCGCGTGCTCGCGCCGCTCTCGCAGGGCTGGGACGGCGTGGTGCCGGCGCTCCCGGTCTCGGACACCGTCAAGAGAGTGGAGGGGGACCGCGTGGTCGAGACACTGCGGCGGGATGACCTCGTCGCGGTGCAGACGCCGCAAGCCTTCCTCCCGGACGTTCTTCGCCGCGCCGTCGCCGGCGACGTGTCGAGCGCGACCGACTGCTCGTCACTGGTCGAGGCCTCGGGCGGCCGCGTCAAGTGGGTCGAGGGTGACCCGAAGCTGCTGAAGGTGACCGACCGGGACGACCTGGCGCTGGTCGAGAGCTGGCTCGGCGGTTGATCGTCGACTACCACATGCACCTGCGCGACGCCGAGGAGCGGATCGCGCACACGGCCGCCGCCGTCGAGCCGTTCGTCGAGACCGCCGCCGGCCGCGGCGTCGACGAGATCGGCTTCACGGAGCACGTCTACTACTTCCGCCAGACCCGGGCGATCTGGAGCGAGCCGTACCAGACTGAGCGGTGCGTGTACGACCTCGACGCGTACGTCGACGCCGTCGTCGAGAGCAAGCGGCGAGGCCTCCCGGTGAAGCTCGGGCTCGAGGTCGACCACGTCGGCCGTGCCGAGCGGCAGGACGAGCTCGCGGAGATCCTCGCGCCCTACCCGTGGGACTTCCTCGTCGGGTCGGTGCACTCGCTCGACGGCCTCGCGCTCGACTCCACTCCGGACGGCGGCATCTGGGCGGAGGCGCCGGTTGACGAGATCTGGCTGCGCTACTTCGCCTCGCTCGCGGACCTTGCCGCCTCCGGCCACGTCGACGTCCTTGCGCACCCGGACCTGGTGAAGATCTTCGGCCGCCGGCCGAAAGGCAGGCTCGAGTACCCACGGCTCGACGGTGTGGCGCTCGAGATCTCGACCAACGGGCTCTACAAGCCGGTGGGCGAGCTCTATCCGGACATCGAGCTCCTGGAGGCGACACGGCTTCCGATCACCCTCGCCTCCGACGCCCACGTGCCCGAGAACGTCGGGCGCGATTTCGACCGGGCTCTCGAGCTCGCGCGTGCGGCAGGCTACGAGACCGTGACCGTCTTCGACGCCCGCACAGCCCGACAGGAGCCGCTGGGGTGAGGGTCGGCGTCGGCGTGGACGCGCACGCGCTCGTCGAGGGAGTGCCGCTCGTGCTCGGCGGAGTGCAGGTCGACTCCGACCGAGGCCTCGCCGGCCACTCCGACGGCGACGTGATCGCGCATGCGTTGACCGACGCGATCCTCGGCGCGGCCGGGATGGGCGACATCGGCTCGCTCTTTCCCTCGGGCGCGCCCGAGTGGGAGGGCGCCTCCTCGCTCGACCTCCTCGCGCGCGCTTACGCCCAGGTGCGCGAGGCCGGCTTCGAGCTCGGGAACGCTGATTGCATGCTAGTGGGCGAGGAGCCCCGCATCGCGCCGGTGCGGGGCGCGATGCAGGCGCGGCTGGCGGAAGCGCTCGACGTCGAGCCCGGCCTCGTCAGCGTGCGCGCCACCACCACAGACCGGCTCGGGTTCACCGGCCGCGGCGAAGGACTGGCCTGCGTCGCCGTCGCCCTGCTCGGCCCGTGAAGATCGTCCCGGTCAGCGACGAGATTCGCGCCGCCCGAGCCTTCTCCGAGCTCCGGCGGGCCTGGCCCGAGATCGTGCTCCACGATCCGGTCTCGAACGAGAATTGGGGACGCCTCTACGCTGAGCGGGCCGAGTTCCAGTTCGTGCTCCTCGACGACGACGGGCAAGTGCTCGCCGAAGGCAACTCGATCCCGGTCCAGGGGATGCCCGCGAATTGGCGAGAAGCGCTGCGCGGCGGTTTCGACGGGGATACGGCCGACCGCCTCTGCGCGCTGGCGATCCTCGTTGACCCGGACGCGCAGGGTCGCGGCCTCTCCCGGTTGATGCTCGAGCACATGCGCGGGCTCGCCTTCGAGCGCGGCTGGGACCTCGTCGCGCCGGTACGGCCGAGCCTCAAGCACCGCTACCCGCTCACTCCGATCGAGCGTTACGTCGAGTGGCGGCGCGCTGACGGCACGCTCTTCGACCCCTGGCTGCGCGCGCACGAGCGGCTCGGCGCCGAGCTGGTCGGGATCGCCGAGAGCTCGCTCGTCGCAAAGGGGACGGTCGCGGAGCTCGAGGAGTGGACCGGCCTGACCCTCCCGGAGAGCGGTCGCTACGTCGTGGAAGGCGCGCTCGTGCCCGTGGAGATCGACCGCGAGCGCGATCTCGGCAGCTACCGCGAGCCGAACGTCTGGATGCGGCATGCCCTCCCGGGATCGGCTAGCACGTGAGGTGCAGGGCGGCGGCCGCTCCGGCGGGGTCGAGCTCGCCGTAGCGGCGGACGGCCTCGTCGGTGGGGAGCGCCTCGACCTCGACCCCGCGCTCGCGCAGGTCCGCGACCGCTCCGGGATCCGGTCGCATCCGGCCGTAGGCGCCGGTGCCGACGATCAGGCGGGGCGGCAGCTCGTCCAGTACCTCTCGCAGGTCGTCGAGCACGAGCGCATGACCGTCCCGCCGCCACCAGTTGTGGACGACACGGCCCGGGAGGACGATCACGTCGTTGGTCGCCTCCTCGCCGTCGACCACCAGCTGCCCGAAGCTGTAGCCCTCGATCCGCGGCATCAGTCCGGAAGGCTAGCCGCGCCGCCTTCGAGCTGAACCAGGCCGTCGTCGGCGAGCGCGGCCACGGCCTCGTCGTCGGCGGGATCGATCCCATCGAGGAGCGCACGCAGCGCCGCGGCCCTGCGCTGGCGGAA
>JBKPFI010000335.1:0-15926 GCA_046728775.1 Actinomycetota bacterium
TCCGGCCGCAGGAACTCGTCGCGGTCGGCCACCCGCCAGCCGTCGTCGGTGAAGACGGACATCGGCACCACCGTCTCGCGCATGACGCCGTTCTGCCACGCGGCGGCGGCGCGGTGCTGCGACCGCATCGCGTAGGCGTCCGCGGCCTCCTTGGTCAGCTGCGGGAAGCGGTCGTGCAGGTTCTCCGCGGTCGCGCCCATCGTGACCGCGCTCGTGTCGACGAGGCGCTCGGCGACGAAGCGCGGGTTGAAGTCGACGTCCTCGCCCATCGGATGGTGGCCCATGTGCTCGACCCCGCCCGCGAGGACGAGGTCGGCGGCGCCCATCGCGATCTCGCCCGCGCCGGCGGTGACGGCGGTGAGCGCGCCCGCGCACATGCGGTCGACCGCGAAACCGGGAACGGTCTGGGGCAGGCCCGCGAGCAGGGCGACGTCCCGGCCGAGGGTCAGACCCTGGTCGCCGACCTGGGCAGTCGCGGCCATGACGACGTCGTCGATCCGCTCGGGCGGCAGTGCCGAGTTGCGGCGCAGGAGCTCCCGGACGACCTTGACGCCCATGTCGTCGGCCCGCGTGCGCCAGAAGATCCCCTTCGGCCCGGCCCTCCCGAAGGCGGTGCGGACGCCGTCGACGTAGAAGACCTCGCGCAACTCGCGCACGTTCGAGACCCTAGTCAATCGTCACGGTTTCGCGACACACGCGTAACCATGCGTGCGCCCACCGCCGATACGATCGCCTCGGGGAGGAGGTTGGGCGTGCCTGAACCAAGCGCGGCGGCGGAGGAGAGCGGCGAGGACTGGGCCGCGCACCTCGAGCGCGAGGAGCGTCGCTACGGCGACGGCGAGTCGAGGCTCCCTCACGCGGCCGACGCCGACGCCCGGCAGCGACAGCTCACGCGGCTCGGGAACGCCGCCGGCGGCGCTGGTCTCGCGCTCCTGATGCTGGGGGAGACCGACGAGGCCGCCACGTGGTTCCGGCGCGCCGCGGACCGCTACCGCGAGAGCTTCGTCGACGCGCCGCCAGAGAGCTGGGGCCGGCCGCTCGGCGCGATGAAGTCGCTCGTCCTCGCCGGCGACTGGCCGGCCGCCGAGGACGCTGCTCGTTGGGCCCTCGACGTGGGTGCCGCGGAGGTCGCCTCGCCGATCGGGCGCTACACCGCCGCCCTCGCGCTCCTCATCCTCGGCGAGGACGAGCAGGCGAGGCCGCATGCCGACGTGATTCGCGCCGGCGACGACTTCCCGCAAGCGGTTGGCGACGCCCTCGCGTTCCTCGCGGCGGAGGACGTACCCGGCTTCATCGAGGCCCAGGAGGCCGTGCTCGAATCGTTCGAGGCCCGGGACGAGTACCTCGAGGACCTGCCTGTCGCGGACACGGTCCTCGTCCTCGAGGCCCTCGGACGGCGCCGCGGGATCGTCGTCGAGCTCGACTCGCCGCTGCTGCCGAAGCGGGCCTAGTCGGGCTCGACCTTCGTGGCCGGATGGAGCACGGTCGTGATGATGAGCGGCTCGAGCGAGGGATCCTCGGCCTCGCGAGCCCGCTCGACGAGCTCCTCGATCAGCTCCAGGGCATGCTCGGCGGGAATCCGCGCCGTCACCTGGGCGGAGCGGAACGTGCCGGCCGGGCCGTGCTCGGCCCAGCCGCGCTGGACCTCCTCGAGCATCGCCGCGCGGAGGTCGGTCGTCAGCCCCGACGCGAGCAGCTCCGGGGCGACGCGCAGTGTGCGCGCGACCGCCCTGTACGGCTTCTCGCGACCGTGTGCGCCCTCAGCGAGCTCGATCAGCCCTGCCCGCAGCAGCATCCGCACGTGGAAGTGCAGGTGCCCTGGATCGACGCCGAGCTTGTTCGCGAGCTCGCGGTTCGTCAGCTGTTCACCCTCGTCCGCGCCGAGGATCTCGAGCACGCGCAGGCGCAGCGGATGACCGAGGGCCTTGAGCTGTTCTGGACGGTCGAGAGTAAGGATGTCCAAGGGCTGCTTGGACTCCGGCGCGGCCATGGCTCGGCTGTATACACCGGCGGCTTTGCCGTGTCTAGCTGCGCAGCCGGGCGGCGGCGGCACCGTCGGCAACGACTTTTGTCCGCCCTTCGGCCGACCGAATCAGACTCGCCGGCGCCGAAGCGTCGGGCGGCTTCGCGAACACCCGCTCGGCCGCGTCGGCCTTCTCCTCGCCCGTCACGATGAAGAGAACCGTTGGCGCCGACGCAAGCACCGGAAGGGTCAAAGTCACCCGCGCGACGAGCGGCTCGAGCGTGGCCTCGGCCGGTATCGCGCGTCGCTCGCGCTCCTCGAGCGCCGGCTGGTTGGGGAAGAGCGAGGCGGCGTGACCGTCCGGGCCGATGCCGAGCAGGACGAAGTCGGGGCGCACCCCTTCCAGCAGCCGGTCGTACTCGGCGGCCGCGTCGTCGGGGCCGAGCTCACCGCGGATGCGGTGCACGTGCGGAGGCGGCGTCTCCAGGCGCTCCAGCAGCGTTTCCCGCGCGAGGCGGTAGTTCGAGCGCTCGTCGTCCGGCGGCACGCAGCGCTCGTCGCCCCACCAGAGCGACGCGCCGCCCCAGTCCGGCTCGCGCTCCGCCGCCAGCTCGTAGGCGCGGCCCGGCGAGGTTCCGCCGGTGAGCACGATCGACTGGCCCGCCCGCGCGGCCGTGACCAGCTCGTCGGCCACCAGGGACGCCACCTCCTCGGCGTCGGGGCACACCGTGAGTTCGACCCCGTGGAGTGTCACTGCTCGCCTGCCGCGAGCTCCTGGGACCGCTCCATAGCGGCTTGAATGGCGTTCAGGAAGGCCGCCCGCACGCCTGCCCGCTCGAGCTCCCGGATTGCGCGGATCGTCGTCCCGCCCGGCGAGGTCACCTGCTCGCGCAGCTCGACCGGGTGGATGCCCTCGTCGCGCAGCAGACGCGCCGTGCCGACCATCGTCTGCACCACGAGTTGCGTCGAGACCTCGCGCGAGAGGCCGAGCAGGATGCCCGCCTCGATCATCGCCTCCGCGAGCAGGGCGAGGTACGCGGGGCCGGAGCCGGAGACGGCCGTCACTGCGTCCATGTAGCGCTCGGCCACCTGCACGACCGCGCCGAGGTGGCTGAGCGCTTCCTCGGCGAGGCGCAGGTGCTCGTCGCCCGCATGCGCGCCGGCGCAAAGCCCCGCGATTCCCTCGTGCACGGTCGCAGGACGGTTCGGCATTGCCCTCACGACGGGGACGCCCGGCGCGATCCGCCGCTCGATCGCCGAGGTGGGAATCGCCGCCGCCACCGAGAGCACCGTCTGCTCGGGCGTGAGCACCCCGCCGATCTCGCCCAGGAGCACGTCGAAGTCCTGCGGCTTGACCGCGATTACGACCAGCGCCGCGCCCGTGACGGCTTCCGCGTTCGAGAGGGTGACGCGCACGCCGTGGCGCTCCTCGAGCTCGCGGGCCCGTTCCTCGCCGTGGACGGTGGCGATGATCTCGCCGGGCTCGCGCCAGCCGCCGCTGAGCAGCCCGCGGAGGAGCGACTCGCCGATCGTCCCGGCGCCGAGAATCGCCACGCGCCGCGGATCGACAGCCATCCGGGGAGTCTAGGCTGCCCGCTTCTCCGGCAGGGACACGAGGCCCATCGCGTACGCCGCCAGCAGGTAGATGCTCGCCAGGCCGGCCCACTCGCCGTACGGCTCGAGCAGCTCCGCCGTCTCCCAGCCCTCGACCCAGCGGCCGCGGAGCGCCGAGCAGAGCTTCACGAGCCCCAGGTCGGCGACGAGCCCGCGGTCGTAGCGGCCGAGCCCCTGCAGGAAGACGACGCCGACCGACCACGGGCCCACGCCGCGCTCGCGCAGCAGTCGCTCAGCCGGCGCATCGCCCGGCAGCGACCGCAGCCGCTCGAGATCGACTGCGCGACAGAGGCGGGCGACCGTCGTGGCCCGGCGCATCCCGACGCCGAGGCGGCGCAGCTCGGCGGGCGCCAAAGCCGCCAGGCACTCGCGGGTCGGCGGCGCGTGCAGCCGCGTGCCGGTGAGCTGGGGCGTCACGACGCGGATCACCGTCCGTTCGATCTCGCGTGCCCGCCGTGCTTGGATGAGCTGCCCGCAGACCGCGCGCAGCAGGGCTTGGGCGACCGTCGCCGTGCGGAGGGGCCGCAGCCCGCGGACGTGTCGGGTCGCGGCCCCGATCAGCGGGTCGCGCGCGAAGCGGCGCAGAAACTCCGAATGGTCGTCGTCCAGCGCGAGCACGAAGCGGAGCTCCTCGATGCCGGCCTCGCTCGGCGCGCGCAGCTGCACCGTCCCGTTGGTCTGCTGCCAGGCGCGGCCGGCGCCCCCGCTTGCCAGTGCGGCGACGAGGACGCCGTCGATCACCGTGCGCGTGGCGTCGCTGCCCAGCCGCGTCGTCGTGCGGAGCGAGTACGGCCCGCGCGGCCGGACCGCGGCCGAGATCACCGAGCCGCGCCGCTGTCAGCGCCGACAGGCTCGTACGCGAGCTCGGCGGCGCGGTCGAGCACCTCGAGCGCGTCCTCCTCGCGGCCGTCGCGGCGAAGGAACTCGGCCCAGGCGCGGTAGACATGCGCATAGTCCCGCCGCCTGCCGAGGTCCGCGAGCAAGGCGGGCAGGCCGAACAGCCGCTCTGCCAGCCCGAAGTGGCGGCCGGCCTCCTGGACCCGGTCCTGCGCCATCAGGATGCTGCCGCACAGCAGATGCGCCCGCGCCAGGTGAAGGGTGTCGTCGGTGACGTGGAGCAGCGCGATCGCGCGCCGCACGTAGTCGAGCGCGGCCGCCGGCCGGCCCTGCGCGTCGTTCAGCCGCGCGAGCGACCAGTAGAGCCGCACGCGCGAGTAGCCGTCGCTCGTCGCTTCGACCTCGTCGAGGACGGCGTCGAGTACGGTCTGCGCTCGCTCGAGCTCCCCGAGGTCGGTCAGCGCGTAGCCGAGGGAGGTCGTGAACCGGATCCGAGCGGCCAGATCCTCAGGTGCCTCCTGCGAGAGCTCCTCGAGGCACCGCTCGAACAGCTCGACCGCCTGCTGGGGGCGGCCGGTCGCGACGTAGGCGCGGCCAAGGGCCGCGTAGACGTCCGGCCGCGCGCTCACCGACACCCGGGCGTCCTCCAGGGACGACTCGAGCCGCTCGATCGCCTCGGGGTGCCGCCCGTCGTCCGCGGCGGCGAGGCCAAGCGCGAGGCTCGTCCGCGAAGCCGCCGTGGAGTCGCCTGCGGCCAGGGCCTCGTCCCGCAGCTGCAGCAGCTTGTCCTCTGACCCGCCCGGCTTCTCCTCCAGGCGCAGCTCGAGCTCGGCGTCCGCGATCCGCAGCTCCCGCTCGTCGGTCTCGCGGATCTCCGCGCCGGTCTCCAGGTAGTCGGCGGAGACCTCGAGCTTCCGAGCCAGCATCCGCAGCGCCTTCACCGAGGGCCGCCTCGCGCCTGCCTCGATTCGCGAGATGTAGGCGTACGAGACGCCGGGACTGGCGAGCTCGCGCTGCGAGAGCCCGCGCTCGTGGCGCAGGCGTCGCAAACGCTGGCCGATGGTCTCGGCCCCTCCCTCGTGCCCGGACGCCACTGCAGCCCCAGTCTGACTCCCGCCCATGACACCGTCAAACGGGCACGCTCCCGCCGGTGGGCTATCGTCGCGCTATGAGCATCGACCCCCGCGTGGACATCGGCCACGTCCACCTGAAGGTGTCCGACATCGACCGCTCGCTCGCCTTCTACCGCGACATCCTCGGCTTCGACGTCATGCAGCGAATGGGCGACCAAGCGGCCTTCATCTCGGCCGGTGGGTACCACCACCACCTCGGCTTGAACACCTGGGACTCGCGTGGAGGCTCGCCGCCGCCGCGCGGGACGACCGGCCTCTACCACGTCGCGATCCGCTACCCGGACCGAGCGCAGCTCGGCGACGCGCTGCGGCGGCTGGTCGAGGCGCGCTGGCCGATCGACGGCGCGACCGACCACGGCGTCTCGGAGGCGATTTACCTCCGCGACCCCGACGGGAACGGGATCGAGCTCTACCGCGACCGGCCAAGGGAGGAGTGGCCGCGCGCCAAGGACGGCGACGGCGTCGCCATGTTCAACGCACCGCTCGACCTCGACGCGCTCCTCGCCGAGGCAGCCTGAGGCGATTCGCTAGGAGGGGACGTTGCTCGTGCATCCCAGTCAGTGCGTAGGACGGCCGCCCCGGCAGAGCCGGGCCGGCCTTCATGGTCGGCGTCGCAAGCGAGCGCCTTAGATGTCCAAGGGCTACGCGGAGGGACCCGCGGCCGAGGAGGCGGAGCGCCGGCGCGAGGAGCTCGAGCGCGGAGGCGGCGAGGAGGAGCGCGAGCTGCGGCTGGCGGTCTACGGCTCCACGGAGGACGAGCCCGAGCGGCACTTCCTCGGCTGGCGCGACGAGCTCGACCCGGACGAGCTGTTCGCCTCGGGAGAGGCGTGGGGCCTGACCGTCGTGCGCGTCAGCGCACCGTGACTCGCGCCGACGCGGTCGGGCCGAGCAGCTTTCCGTCCGACGGCGTGACGGTGCAGCTCACGCGCTGGCCCGCCCGGGCGAGCCTGTGGCGCAGGACGTCGGAGAGCCCCGCGCTCGTCACCGTCCTGACGCGCCTCCCGGCGACGCGCCAGCGGTAGCGATAGCGAACGATCGCGTAGTCGGGGTCCTCGGTCACGAGCGAGGTCCGCACGAGACACTGGATGACGTGGTTGCGCGTTGGCTGCGCGGGGTCGAGCGTGACCGCGAGCGCGTTCGGCGGCCGGTTCGCGCGGGCGCCGACGGTGAACGGCGCGTCGACGAGCGCTCGACCGGCGGAGAAAAGGCGCAGGCGCCACCTCCCCGTCCGGTCGAGGTCGAGCCGCTCGTGCCAGGACGCCCAGGTCGCGCGGTAGCCCTGGAGGCGCGTCTCGCGCTCGGCGTCGAGCGCGACGCTTCCGTCCGGCCGCGTGAACGTCACCCGCATGGGCCCGCCGTCGAAGAAGCCGAGCTCCGCGCGGAAGTAGACGTCGCGCATGCCGGGGCCGAACGTGCCGGTGCGCACGGCCTCGTCCCACGGCGGGTCGCGCCTGCCGCCGAAGGGCTTCCGGGAGAACGTGAAGTCGCGGACGTAGGGCGCGCTCGGCAGCGCCGGCTGCGAGCGCCAGTAGCTCTTCCCCGGGCGGCAGGGCCCCGCGAACGGTTCGTAGACCTGCAGGCCGAGCTTCCCGGTCAGGTGCAGGTGAGGCCAGCTGCTGTGCCCGCTCGACGCCGTCCAGCCGATCTGCTGCCCCGCCACCACGCGCTGGCCGACCCGGACCGGTACGTCCTTGCGGAGGTGGCCGTAGACCGTTCGCTGCTGCCTGCCGAAGCTGGAGACGATCACGTGGTTGTCGACGACCGTCATCGTCTTCTCGGTGTGCTCGTCCGGGAGCCGGTCCGAGACTTCGATCACGATCCCGTCGAAGGCGGCGAAGATCGGCACGCCGATCCGCTTCTCCTGGAACGAGCGGATGATCGAGTCCTCGCCGGTGTGGCCGTCGTAGGTCTGCGAGCCGCAGCTCCAGTCGAGCGTGCCGGGCCGGGGTCGAGGTCGACGAAGTTTGCGAAGTAGAGGTCTTGCCACGGGATCCCGGCCTGCGGGTAGAACGGGAAGGTCGGCGGCTCGCTCAAGCTTCCGTTTCCCGCTGCAGCCGGCAGCGTGCCCGCGAGGGCGAGGCAGAGGAAGCCGAGGAGGAACGCTCTCGTAATGATCTTCGGCACAATAGAGCATTACGAGAGAGCACGACAGAGCACTGCTGGACTTCCTCAACGACGGGGTCGTCGACGTTCCGGGCGAGCCCGCCTCGCACCGCCTGCCCGCAGGCGAGCGACGTCGGCTCGACGAGCTCCGCACGCTGCTCGGCCGGCTCGCCGACACCGTCGCCGCCGGCGACGCGCTCTCCGCGCGCGAGCTCGGCGAGCTGAACGCCGTCACCGGCCGCCTGCCGGTGCGCGCGCGGCTCGAAGCCGAGTCCGGCGGCGGCTACGTCGTCGACTTCACGCCGGTAGGAGGTGCCTGGATCGACCGCGTCGAACGGGAGCTCTCGGGCGCGTTCGCCTCGCTTCTGCGGCGGTCGCACCCAGCGCGCCTGAAGCGCTGCGCCGACCAGGGCTGCAGGCGGGTCTTCTACGACGAGACGCGCAGCCGCACCCGCCGCTGGTGCGACCGGCGCACGTGTGGGAACCGCTCCCGGGTGCGGCGTCACCGGAGGCGTGCGGCAGGCCGACTGTAGGGCGCGCGCCGGTGCTATACCTACCCGGCGAGATGGCGAAGCCCGTCGAGCAGCTGGAACAGGTGACGATTCGCTTCGCGGGCGACTCCGGGGACGGAATGCAGCTCACCGGCGGCCGCTTCACGAGCGAGACCGCGCTGATCGGCAACGACCTCTCCACGTTGCCCGACTTCCCCGCCGAGATCCGGGCGCCGGCGGGCTCGCTTCCGGGCGTCTCGGGCTTCCAGCTCCACTTCGCCGACCACGACATCCTCACCCCGGGAGACGCGCCCGACGTGCTGGTGGCGATGAACCCGGCGGCGTTGAGGACGAACCTGCGCGACCTCCCGCGCGGCGGAACGCTGATCGTCAACCGGGACGCCTTCACCGAGCGCAACCTCGACAAGGCCGGCTACGACGCGAACCCGCTCGAGGACGGCTCGCTCGACGAGTACCACGTCCACGAGGTGCCGCTCACGACGCTCACGCTCGAGGCGCTCAAGGACGTCGACGTGACAAAACGTGAGGCGGAGCGCTCCAAGAACATGTTCGCGCTGGGGCTGATGTCGTGGCTCTACCACCGCCCGACCGACGGCACCGTCGCGTACCTCGAGCGGAAGTTTGTCTCGAAGCCCGCGATTGCCGAGGCGAATTTGAAGGCGTTCAAGGCCGGCTGGGCCTACGGCGAGACCTCCGAGGACTTCGTCGTCTCATATGAGGTCGCGCCGGCGCCGATGGCGCCCGGGACGTATCGCAACATCACCGGCAACCAGGCGCTCGGCCTCGGGCTGATCGCGGCGAGCGTGAAGAGCGGGCTCGAGCTCTTCCTCGGCGCCTACCCGATCACGCCGGCTTCGGGGATCCTCGAGGATCTCTCGCGTCACAAGCGCTTCGGCATTCGCACCTTCCAGGCCGAGGACGAGATCGCCGCGGCCGGCGCGGCGGTCGGCGCGAGCTTCGGCGGTGCGCTCGGCGTCTGCACCTCGAGCGGCCCCGGCGTGGTGCTGAAGGCCGAGACGGTGGGCCTCGCGGTGGCCCTCGAGCTGCCGCTGCTGATCCTCGACATCCAGCGCGCCGGGCCTTCCACGGGCATGCCGACCAAGCCCGAGCAGGCCGACCTGCTGATGGTGATGTTCGGACGCAACGCCGAGTCGCCGGTGCCTGTCGTCGCGGCCTCGACCCCGGGCGGCTGCTTCGACGCTGCTCTGGAGGCCGCGCGGATCGCGTTGAAGTACCGCACGCCCGTCTACCTGCTCTCGGACGCCTACCTCGCCAACGGCTCCGAGCCGTGGCTGCTCCCGGACGTGGGTGCCTTGCCCGAGATCGTGGTCGACTTCGCGACCGGGCCGAACCGAGGCGGCGACTTCCTGCCTTACGTGCGCGACCCGGAGACGCTCGCGCGGGCATGGGCGATTCCGGGCACGCCCGGCCTCGAGCACCGCATCGGGGGGCTCGAGAAGCAAGACGAGACCGGCAACGTCTCCTACGACCCCGACAACCACGACCGGATGGTGCGGCTGCGGGCGCAGAAGGTGGCCGGCATCGCGGCCGACATCCCGGAGCTCGAGGTCGACGACCCCGACGGCGCGAGCCTGCTCGTGCTCGGCTGGGGCGGCACGTACGGGCCGATCACCGCCGCGGTGCGGCGGGTACGGAAGGCAGGCGGCAAGGTTGCGCAGGCCCACCTCACGCACCTGAACCCGTTCCCGCGCAACACCGGAGACGTGCTGCGCTCCTACGACCGCGTGCTCGTGCCGGAGATGAACCTCGGCCAGCTGCTGAAGCTCGTGCGCGCCGAGTTCCTCGTCGACGCGGTCGGCTACAACCGCGTCCGCGGCGTGCCGCTGACGGCCGGTGAGCTGGCGGAGGCGATGGAGGCATTGCTGTGAACGAGAACGGGCTCGGGAACGGGAACGGCCGGCTGACCGGGAAGGACTTCAAGACCGACCAGGAGGTCCGCTGGTGCCCGGGCTGCGGGGACTACGCGATCCTGGCCGCGGTGCAGAGCTTCCTCCCCGAGCTCGGCATCCCGCGCGAGCGGATCGTCTTCATCTCGGGCATCGGCTGCGCGGCGCGGTTCCCGTACTACGTCGAGACCTACGGGATCCACTCGATCCACGGGCGCGCGCCGGCGATCGCGACCGGGCTCGCCTTGTCGCGGCAGGACCTGTCCGTCTGGGTCGTGACCGGCGACGGCGACGCGCTCTCGATCGGCGGAAACCACCTCATCCACTCGCTGCGCCGCAACGTGAACCTGAAGATCCTGATGTTCAACAACCAGATCTACGGGCTCACGAAGGGGCAGTACTCGCCGACCTCGCCGCTCGGGACGATCAACAAGACCACGCCGATGGGCTCGCTCGACTGGCCCTTCAACCCGGTCGCCCTAACCCTGGGGGCCGAGGCGACCTTCGTCGCCCGCTCGATCGACACCGACCGCGCGCATCTCACCGAGACGCTGCGCCGTGCCCATGCCCACCCGGGCGCGGCCTTCGTCGAGATCTACCAGAACTGCAACGTCTACAACGACGGCGCCTTCGACGCCGTGCGGGACGAGAAGGAGAACCGAATCCTGCTCGAGCACGGGCAGCCGATTCGCTTCGGCGCGGAGCGTGAGCGCGGAGTACGGCTGCGGCCGGACGGTTCGGCCGAGATCGTCGACGTCGCCGAGGCCGGCGAGGACGCGCTGCTCGTCCACGACGAGCATGCCGAGGCACCGTCTCTCGCCTCGGCGCTCGCGCGCCTCTCGCACACGCCGCACGGGCCGACGCCGATCGGCGTCTTCCGCGACGTCGAGCGCCCGGTCTACGACCGGCTGATGGACGAGCAGCTCGAGCGGGCGCGGAGCGAACAGGGCGAGGGCGACCTCGAGCGGCTGCTGCACGCCGGCGACACCTGGACCATCGCCTGAGGCGCTCGATCCCGTTCCGCGACTGGCGGACGGCGTCCTGGGTCTACGGCGACCGTGAGGAGTCGGGCCGGCTGCCGCTGGTCTGCCTGCACGGCGGGCCAGGCGGGTCGCATCTTCCGCTCCTGGGGCTGGCCCGGCTCGCCGAGCGCCGCCGGGTTGTCTTCTACGACCAGCTCGGGAGCGGTGACTCGTCGCGTCCGGACGACCCGGCGCTCTGGCGCGTCGAGACGTTCATCGAGCAGCTGCAGAGCGTCCTCGACGGACTCGGGCTCGAGCGGATCCACCTGTTCGGGTCTTCGTGGGGCGGGATGCTCGCGCTCGAGTACGCGTTCACGCAGCCTGAGGTGCTGGCGAGCCTCGTACTCAACTCGACGCCGACGAGCGCGCCGCGCTGGGCGGTCGAGGCGGAGCGGCTCTACGCAGACCTGCCGCCGGACCTGGACGGCAAGGCGGCGGAGAAGGAGTTCAAGCGCCGCCACATCTGCCGGCTCGACCCGGAGCCGGAGGTGCTCGCGCAGTCGCGCGCGAAGTTCGGGAAGCAGGTCTACGAGACGATGTGGGGGCCGAACGAGTTCACCGTCACCGGCACGCTGAGGGACTGGGACGTGACCGCTCGACTCGCGGAGATCCGCGTGGCGACGCTGATCACGTCCGGCCGCCACGACGAGTGCACGCCCGCGCTCGTTCAGCCGCTGCACGAGGGCATCGCCGGCTCCGAGTGCGTGCTGTTCGAGAACTGCGCGCACATGTCGTACCTCGAGGATCCAGAGCGGTACCTGGCGGTGGTCGGCGGGTTCCTCGAGCGGGTCGAAGCATCCGCCTAGATAGGGCGAGGCCCGCCTCGGCGGCGGGCCTCGCGGGGGCGAACGGGAGGGCTACCCGTCCGAGCCGAAGGAGACGGTCTTCACGACCTCGCAGTTCGCGGTCGCGTCGTGCTCGCCGGCGCGGAGCCACGCGACGTCGTGGTCGCCCGGGCCGCAATCGAGCGAGTCGACCTGGTTGTCCGGCGCGAGCGCGTGCAGGACGTCGTTGCCCGCTCCGCCGTTCTCCCTGTCGACGCCGAAGCCGCCCCAGAGGAAGTCGCGGCGGGAGCCGCCGTTGACCACGTCGTCGCCGGGGCCGCCGTGGAGCCTGCTGAGGCCGTTCTCGCCGCCAGTGAGCGTGTCGTTGCCGACGCCGGCCCAGATCACGGCGCGGCCGTTGCCCGCGCTGAGGGTGTCGTCGCCGGGGCCGCCGAAGATCCGGTCGAGGCCGGGGCCGCCGTCGACGCTGTCGTTGCCCTTGCCGGCGTAGACCACGTCGCGGCCACGGTCGGTCGAGATTTGGTCGTTGCCGGCGAACGCGAGCACGAGGTCGCGGCTCGCGGTGCCGGTGATCACGTCGTCGCCGCGCGTGCCGCGGATGACGTTGAACCAGCGCGCACCCGCGACGCCCGTGGCGGCGAGGCCGAGACCGAGCGCGCGGGCGCGGACGATCAGCTTGCGTGCCATGAAGGAACCTCCGTCGTGGAGTGCCTGCTGCGTCGCAGTAAACGCCGCCCGGATTAGCGCTCCGTAGGCGAATTGGAAAGATTGTTTGAGCGCCAGGTTCGGGGTTTTCGCCGGGCGGGGATACCGACGTTCGTGAGCAGGCGAGACGAGTGGGTTCGGCGTCCGGAGGCCGAGACGATCGTCGAGGAGTGGGCGCCGGTCGTCGAGGAAGAGGAGGTCGCGCCTCCACCTCCGCCGCCGCCGCGCGGCCCACTGCTCTGGCCGTGGCTGCTCCTCCTGCTGCTTCTGGTGCTCGGCGGCCTGGCCGCAGCCTGGTACTTCACGAATGACGACAACGGGGGGAGCTCCGCGTCGACCGTCGACGTTCCGATCGTCGTCCATCTGCAGCAGCAGGAAGCCGTCAGGCGGTTGAACCGGCGCGGGCTCGTCGCGCGTGTGGTGACCAGGGCGAGCACCGCTCCGCCGGGGGTCGTCTTCGCCCAGGACCCGCGGCCGGGGGCCGACGTGACCCGCCGCTCCGTCGTGACGATCGCGGTCTCGGCGCAGCGGACCCAGGCGGTGCCGGACGTCGTCGGCAGACGCGCCGCAGCCGCCGTCGCGGCGTTACGTGCTAACGGGTTCCGGGTGCGGGTCGAGAGCGTCGTCTCGACGAAGCCGCTCCGCACGGTGCTGGGTCAGAGCCCCGTGGCGGGCGCTCGGGTCGCCGGCGGCTCGACGGTCGTGATCCGGGTCTCGCGCGGGCTCGTGACGGTGCCTGCGACGGTCGGGCAAACGCGCGACTCAGCGGTCTCCGCGCTTCGCGCGGCCGGCCTGGTGCCGAAAGCGGTGACCGTGCCCTCGTCGCAGCCCAAGGGGACGGTCGTCGCGCAGAACCCGACGGCCGGCAAGCGCGTCGAGCCCGGCTCGAGCGTCCGGCTGAACATCTCGAACGGCAGCGCGGGGACCGGCGCTGCTGCTCCGCCACCGCCGCCTCCGCCGGCTCCCCCGCCGCCTCCGCCGCCGGCGACGAGCGCAACCGTGACCGTTCCGGACGTGACCGGGCAGGCGCAGGCCTCAGCGCAGCGGCAGCTCACATCGGCGGGCCTGAGGGTGACGCTCGTGTACGTACCCTCGGATCAGCCGCTCGGGAGGGTGATCTCGCAGTCGCCGCGGGCAGAGGCGTCGGCGAAGCGCAACGCCCGCGTCAGGATCAGGGCCGCCCTGGGGCCGACCCCGGGCGAGCAGCGGGTCGTGCCGAAGCTCGCCGGGCTCGACCGGGACACGGCGATCTCACGGCTCCAGGCAGCCGGGTTCAAGGTTCAGACGCTGCGCCAGACGGTCAGCGACCGGTCGCAGGTCGGCAAGGTGGTCGACGAGCAGCCGGGCGGGGGCACGCGGGCGCCGGCCGGCTCGACCGTGACGATCTACCTCGGGCGCCTGGGCTAGACGTCCTCGCCCTCGACCACGTCCACGGAGACGATCAGGTCGGGGCGGATGAAGCGGCCGGCGTAGAACGGCCAGCGGCCTTCGGTGGCGGTCGAGAACTGCTCGATCACTTCCTGGGCGCCTTCCATCGCCGTGCCGAAGTCGCGGAACGAGCCGACCTCGACCGGCTCGGCGTCGCGCAGCCGAACGACGACCCGGAAGTCGGCGTGGGCGGGCGAGAACAGCTCCTCCAGCTCAGGCGCCGCCGCGACGGGCGCGGCCTCGACCTCGACCGCCCGCTCCACGACGGGCAGCGCGACGTCGAGCAGCTCCGGCTCGGGGGCAGGCTCCGGGGCAGGCTCGGCGACGATGGGCGCGAGCTGTGCAAGCTCGACCGGCGCGACGGCTGCTGCAGGCGCGAGCTCCGGCTCGGGCTGGGGCTCAGGCTCGGCCGGCGCGACGACGGCCGCTGCAGGCGCGAGTTCCGGCTCGGGCTGGGGCTCCGGCTCGGCCGGCGAGACGGCCGGCAGCTCCACGACCTCGTCTGCGGGAGCGGGGGCCATCAAGGGGACCGCGTGCGCCTCTGCCTCGGGCGCGGGGGACGCCTCTGGGGCGGCCGCGCCGGGAGCAAAGTAGTCCAAAACGGGAGCGGCCTCCTCGACGGGCGCCGCAGCCGGAGCGGGAGCAGGCGCGGGCGGGGCGGGAGCCGCTGCAGGCACGGGCTCGGGCTGCCGAGGCACCTCCGCGTGGGGCGTGGGTGCCGGCGCCGGCGCTACCGCGGGCGCCGCGCTCTCGGGCGGTCTGATCGCCGGAGGCGGAGTGGGCAGGCCCGAGACGCCGTCTCCAGCCGGAAGCGCCGAGGCCACCGGGCCCCGGACGACAGGCGGGCTGAGCGGAGGCTCGACCCCCAGGCTCGTACCCGCAGTGATCTCGTGCGTCCCTAGTGCCGACATGTGCTCGCCCTTTCCGTTGGTCTCGTGCGGCTCCCTCAGGAGCTCGCGAGCCCGCTCGGCCAGCGCCGGATCCACGAGCATGAGCTCGGGCGAGAGCGACCGAGTGAGGCTGTGCTGATCGATGAGACCAATCGCCGCAGTTGTCCGTTCGTACGCCATGCGAGAGTGACCCCGCGTACGCAGTATCGGTTGGGCTTTTCGGAGAGGAATCACCCCATGGAGTGATCCCGGCGGAGGGCGGCGCCCCGCGGTCGGAGCGCCGCCCAAGGCCGCACTAGTGGTTCGTTTCGCCGGGTGAGGGCGTCGTGCCGATCGAGAAGTCGGCCGCGTTGTCGTTCGTGTCGTGGCCGTCCGGGATCCGGCCGGCGCTGCTCCCGGGGGCCGCGGTCGCCGGCGGTGCCGTGGCCGGATGGCCCTCGACGAACGCGTTCGTGGCGTCGCCGTAGCCGACGGAGTCGAGGATTGTCCCCGAGGCGTCGCGGACCGCGAGGCCGCCGCCGCCCGCCGCAAGCGCTGCCGAGAACGTCTGGTCCGGCGGGCGCGCGCCGAGGTAGCGGCTGCCGCCGAGCAGGTAGAAGGCGCCGGCCGCGAGGCTCGTCCCTGCCGGCACGGTTGCGAGCGTGATGTCGCTCGTGCCCGCAGCCGAGCGGTAGGCGACCTTGAACCCGCTGATGTCGACGGCGGACGTGCTCGCGTTCACGAGCTCGACGAACTCGTTCGAGGCCGCGCCGGTCGAGCCGGTCATGAACTCGTTCACGCGGATGTCACCGCCGCCGCCTCCGCCACCGCCGCCGGAGGTGACGCACTTCAGCGTCGCAACGCCGCTCGCGTCGTAGGTGAGGTCACTCGTGCCCGCGAGCCCGGCGAGGTTGCAGGCCACGCCGTCGAGACTCTCGAGCGAGGCCAGCGGCGGGCCGGGCGGACCCTGCGGCCCGGCAGGGCCGACAGCGCCGGCCGGGCCGGTTGCACCTCGCGCTCCCGCGTCGCCCTTCGGGCCCTGCGGCCC
>JBKPFI010000049.1:0-6390 GCA_046728775.1 Actinomycetota bacterium
GCGCGAACGGTCCCAGCTAACATCCGGCACCCCTTAGCGTCGGTACTAGGGGCAGGAACGTCGACCGGGAGGAGTGGTCCTGGTGAAGCGCTGGTACGTCGGTTTCTCCTCGATGCTTGTCGTGGCCGCGCTCGTGACCGCCGGCTGCGGCAGCTCGAAGAAGTCCACCTCGACGCAGCAAAGCGCGGGTGGCAAGGGCGGGACGCTCATCACGGTCGCGAACGCGGCGCCGTCGGGCTCGCCCGATCCGCAGGTGAACTACACGCTGCAGGAATGGCAGTGGCTGATCTTCACCCACGACGGTCTCGTCGGCTTCAAGCGCGCGGCCGGGACGGAGGGCACGAAGCTCGTCCCCGACCTCGCCGAGTCGATTCCGAAGCCCACAAATGGGGGCAAGACCTGGGCGTTCAAGCTCCGTGACGGGATCAAGTTCTCGAACGGCCAGAAGCTGACGGGCAACGACGTCAAGGCGACCTTCGAGCGCCTCTTCAAGATCGGCAACAGCCCGAACGCCGGCACTTGGTACAACGTGATCGAGGGCGCGGACGCGTGCATCAAGACGCCCGCGAGCTGCAACCTGTCGAAGGGCGTCACGGTCAACGGCAACACCGTCACGTTCCACCTGACGACCGGCGATCCCGAGTTCCTGGACAAGCTCGCGGTTCCGTTTGCGTTCATCCTCCCCGCGAGCACCCCGGCCAAGAACGTCAACATCCCGCCGCCGGGCACCGGCCCCTACAAGTGGGTGCAGTACTCGCCCAACAAGCAGATGAAGGTTGTGCGGAACACGTTCTTCAAGGAGTGGTCGAAGGACGCGCAGCCGGACGGCAACCCGGACGAGATCGTCCAGAAGTTCGGGCTGACCCCTGAGGCCCAGGTGACGGCGGTCGAGAACAACAACGCGGACTGGATGTTCGACCAGCCGCCTGCGGACCGGCTCGGTGAGCTGAGCTCGAAGTACGCCGACCGCGTCCACATCAATCCGCTGACGGCCGTCTGGTACTTCGCCTTCAACGTCCGGATACCGCCGTTCAACAACCTCAAGGCGCGCCAGGCGGTGAACTTCGCGACCGACCGGGACGCGCTCGTGAAGGTCTACGGCGGCCCGAAGCTGGCCGTCGCGACCTGCCAGATCCTGCCGCCGAACTTCCCGGGGTACGAGCCGTACTGCCCGTACACGAAGAATCCGGGCAGCGGCAAGTGGACCGGGCCCGATCTCCAGAAGGCGAAGCAGCTCGTTGCCGCCTCCGGGACGAAGGGCGCCTCAGTAAAGGTCAACACGGACACGAACACCGTCGACCGCGGGCTCGGCCTCTACTTCGTCGGCCTCCTCAACAGCCTTGGCTACAAGGCGACACTCCAGGCGTTGTCGCCCGACATCCAGTACCCGTACGCGCAGAACTCGAAGAACAACCCGCAGTTCGCGTTCTCGAGCTGGTACCAGGACTACCCGGCGGCCTCGGACTTCCTCAACATCCTGCTCGGCTGCGGCTCGTTCCACCCCAACAGCAACTCGAGTCCGAACATCGCCGAGTTCTGCAACAAGGGGATCCAGGCGCAGATGGATCAGGCGGGGAAGGTCGGCATCACCGACCCGGATAAGGCGAACAAGATGTGGGCCAAGGTCGACAAGCAGGTCACCGACCAGGCGCCGTGGGTGTCGATGTTCAACCCGAAGTACATCGACGTGCTCTCGAGCAGCGTCAAGGGCTACCTGTTCAGCCCGCAGTGGTACTTCCTCCTGGCTCAGGCCTCGGTGAAGTAGCAGGGACGGCGCCAAAGCCCCGTGGCTGAGTTCGCGTACGAGCCGGAGCCCGAACTCAAGCTCGCGCCCGGCGAAAGCGTCAGGGAGATCTCCGGCAGGAGTCCCTGGCGCATCGCCGGGCGCAGACTCGTGCGCAACCGGCTCGCGATGGCGTCGCTTGCGCTCTTCCTGCTGATCGTCGTCGTCAGCTTCCTCGCGCCGGTGTACGCGGACCACATCGCGCACACCGACCCCTTCACCTCGAACATCTCCGGCACCACTGAGGTCGACGGCAAGCAGGTGGACGTGATCCAGCAGGGCGGCGGGGCGCTCGGCCTCGGTGAGGTCCCGATCGGGCCGACGTGGCAGACGAACTACTTCATCGGCGCCGACAACCAGGGCCGCGACGTGATGGCGCGCGTGCTCTACGGCGGTCGGTCGTCGCTCACGATCGGCATCGGCTCGGCTGTGATCTGCACCGTGATCGCCCTCCTGCTGGCGCTCCTCGCCGGTTTCTTCCGCGGGTGGGCCGACACGGTGCTCTCGCGGATCATGGACCTGATCTGGGCCTTTCCCGTCTACCTGCTCGCGATCTCGCTCGCGACGGTTCTGCTGACGACTCCCGGAGGCGTGAAGCTCGGCTTCATCACGATCGACCCGTCGAGCCTGTGGCTGCCGACGCTGATCATCGCCGTGATCTACGTCCCGTACGTCTTCCGGCCGCTCCGGGGGCAAGTCCTGTCGGTGCGGGAGAAGGAGTACGTCGAGGCTGCGGTCTCGCAGGGGGCGTCGAACCTGCGCCTGATGTTCAGCGACATCCTCCCGAACGTCGTCTCGACCGCGATCGTGCTGCTGCCCCTGATGATCGCCACGACGATCCTGACGGAGGCGGCGCTGTCGTTCCTCTCGATCGGCGTCCAGCCGCCCAAGGCAAGCTGGGGGACCGTCATCCAGGACGGTCAGGACCTGCTCTACACACGGCCGCTGGTCGCGATCGCGCCCGGCGTCATGATCGTGCTCACCGTTCTGGCGCTGAACGTCCTCGGCGACGGCGTCCGGGACGCGCTCGACCCGCGCGCCAAGGTGCGGGTGAGAAAGTAATGCTCACCTTCGTCATCCGCCGGCTGATCGGGATGGTCGTCGTGCTCTTCGTGATCTCGGTGCTCGTGTTCCTGATCTTCTTCGCCACGCCGGGGGTCGACCCGAGCTCGCGGCTCGCCGGCCGGAACCCCTCGCCCGAGACGGTGGCGGCGGTCAAGCACGAGTTCGGGCTCGACCGACCCTTGCCGGTGCGCTACGCGCTGATGATGAAGCGCCTCTTCATCTCGCGCGATCTCGTCTCCTACGGCAACCAGGCGCTGGAGGTCGTCCCGGCGATCACGAGCGCTGCGCCGGTGACCTTCTCCCTGGT
The DNA here is from genome assembly GCA_046728775.1 of Actinomycetota bacterium. Classification (GTDB taxonomy): domain Bacteria; phylum Actinomycetota; class Thermoleophilia; order Gaiellales; family Gaiellaceae; genus AC-32. Next base: position 3,156 of record JBKPFI010000049.1, read on the forward strand.
GATCGGCGCAGCGTTCCTGTGGATCGTCGCCAGCATCTTGATGAGCCTCGTCGCCCTCACGTTCAAGGGGACGTTCATCGACCCCTTACTCATGGTCCTCGCCTTAATCGGCATCTCGATACCAGTGTTCTGGCTCGGCGAGATGGTGAACCTGATCACGCAGGACCGGCTGCACGACACGTTCCTCTTCAGCTGGGTGCCGCCGCTCGGCTACACGCCGCTGACGCAGAACCCGTGGCAGTGGTTCCTGCACCTGATCTTTCCGTGGATCACGCTCTCGATCCTGTACATCGGCTTCTACGCGCGCGTGCTGCGGGCGAACCTGCTCGAGATCCAGAGCGAGGACTACGTGCGGACGGCGCGGGCCAAGGGGTTGTCTCCCAGGGATGTCCTCGTCAAGCACATGCTCCGGAACTCGCTGATCACGTTCGTCTCGCTGTTCGGCCTCGACCTCGCGGTGCTGCTCACCGGGGGCGCGATCCTGACCGAGGTGGTGTTCGGGCTACCGGGAGTCGGCCGCCTGACGTACAACGCGGTCACGTCGCTGGACCTGCCTGTGATCATGGCGACGGTGATCTACGGCGCGTTCTTCATCACGTTCCTGAACGCGATCGTCGACATCATCTACGCGCGCCTCGACCCGCGGATCCGTCCGACCTAGGGCCGTGGAGCTGAGGGCGTGCTCCGTCGACGTCGCGCCTGTGCGCGCGGAGCCCGACGACGCGGCCGAGCAGGTCACGCAGGCGCTCGCCGGCGAGCCGCTCGCGGTCGAGGACGAGCGCGGCGAGTGGTCGCAGGTGCGGACTGCATACGGCTACCCGGGCTGGATTCGTGCCGATGCCCTTGGCGGCGAGCCCGACGGCGAGTGGCCGGGCCTGCCCCGTGCGGGAGATCCCGTCGAGGAGGCCCGCGCGTACCTCGGCACCCCGTACGAGTGGGGTGGGATGACCGAGCGCGGGATCGACTGCTCGGGGCTCGTGCACATGGCCTACCGGCGGCTCGGCCGGATCGTGCCGCGCGACGCCGATCAGCAGGAAGACGCCGGCGCCGAGGTGCCCGAGGACAGGCTCGGCAGCGGTGACCTGATCAGCTACGGCGAGGCCGAGGCGACGCACATTGCCTTCTGGCTCGGCGACTGCCGGATCCTCCACTCGACCGATCGCGACGGCGCCGGCGGAGTCGTCGAGGAGCTCGAGCCCGAGGACCTCCAGAAGCGCCGCCGGAGGATGTTTCGGCTCTAACTCGGGCCGACGAGCTCGAGGTGGTCGAGCAGCTCTCGAATGATTCGCCTGTTGATCGGGCTGATGCCGTGAACGCTGACGCCGTAGATCACCCCGTCCGCGAACCACTGGAACGCGACGTGGCCGCTGTTCAGGTTCGCCACGCGGTTCGCAGGACAGGCCCACCAGTGCCCTGAGTGTGCCCGGAGGCGCGCGGGCTCCTTTCGTAGTCCTCCTTCCGGGCAGCCGAAGAGCCCTCCCTCGTACATGTCACTGGTGGGCGCGATCGTCCAGATCGCCAGATGACCTGCCTTCCGATTGGCGGCGAACGGCCCCTGGTAGCCGGGCGGCCCCTTGAACACGCTGTCGAGGACGTAGTCGAAGCAGTACTCGCCCCAGAGCTCATTCTTGGGAGTAGGGCCTCTGCAGGGGAGGAGGTCGTACCGGCTCGGGAGCCGCACCGGGCAGAGCACGGCGTAGCCGAGATCGTCGGCCGCCTTGTGGCAGTAGACGGCCATCCACTTCGGGGCGGGCTCGAGCTGCAGGCCTGCCACGGTCGTGGCCTTCCCGCCGTCACAGGCGGCGAGCAGGAAGACACCGCAGAGGGCGAGAGCGGGGACGATTCGCGGCACACCGAGACTACGGCGCGCCGGAGCTGCGAAGTCCGCGGCTTAGCTCTTGGAGATCAGCCAGAACCGCATGATGAACGTCGGGTCGAGCGTCTCGTCGATCCCCTGCACGTCCGTGTGCGAGACGGCGATCATCGACCCCTGCCAGTAGGGGATGATCGGCACGTCCTTGGCCGCGAGCTGCTGAGCCTGCTTGACGAGGTTGTTGCGGTCGGCGCTCGACTTCGTCGCCTGCTCCTTCGCGAGGATCGAGTCCATCTGCGCGCTCTTGTAGTTGTTGGAGGTGAAGTTGCTCTTCGAGTCATAGAAGGGCAGAAGGTAGTTCTCGCCGTCCGGGTAGTCCGGGAACCAGCCGAGCTGGAAGGCGCCGTACTGCTTGCCGAGCGCGTCGCTGTATTGCGCCCACTCGGCCGACTTGAGGGTCACCTTGAAGAGGCCGCCCTGCTGCAGCGCGCGCTGGATCTCTGCGAACTCGTCCGCCGAGGAGTCACCGTAGTGGGTCGGCGTGTACCAGAGCGTCAGGTTGACCGGTGTGCTGATTCCCGCCCCGCTCAGCATCGCCTTCGCCTTTGCCTGGTTGGGTGAGGCGCCGTACGTGGTATCGAACGCCTGAGTGTGCCCATTCAGGCCGACCGGCACCATGGAATACAGCGGCGTGACCGTCCCGTTGTAGACGCGCCGCACGATGTCCTGCCGCGGCATCAGGTAGGCAAGCGCCTTGCGGACCGCGACCTGGTCGGTCGGCGGCCGGGTGACATTCAGCACCAGGTAGCGAATCTCGGAGCCCTTGCCCTTGTGGACGACGAGCTTGCTCTCGTTCGACAGCGACTCCAGCTCGGTCGGCGTAAAGGCGCGGAAGGCCATGTCGATGTCGCCGTTCTCGAGCGCCAGCTTCATCGTCGAGGACTTCGAGTAGTAGCGGATGATCAGGTTGGGAGTCTTCGGCGGGTCGCCCCAGTAGTCGTCGAACTTCTTGAGCACGGCCTGCTGGCCGGGGACGTAGTCCGTCAGCTGGTACGGCCCGGTGCCGTACTGCGCCGCCGAGTTCGGCCGCAGCTTGCTGGCGGGATACACCTCCTTGGGGACGATCTGCGCGGCGCCGGTGGTGAGGATCTGCGGCCACGTCGCCTGCGGAGCCTTCAGATGGAAGGTAACGGCGTAGTCGCCGTTCGCCTCGACGCTCTTCAGGTTGCTGAGCAGGGTGTAGATGCCCGACTCGTCCTGGATCTTCACGACGCGCTCGAACGAGGCGACGACGTCGGCCGAAGTCATCGTCTTGCCGTTGTGGAACTTGACGTTCTTCCGCAGATCGCAGGTGTACGTCGTCAGGCCGCCGCCGGCGAACTCACACTTGGTCGCGAGAACCGGGTGCGGGGTGAGGCTTCC
>JBKPFI010000196.1:0-6262 GCA_046728775.1 Actinomycetota bacterium
GCCTTGCCGTCGCCGGTGAGGCCGGCGTGGGCGAGGTCTTGCGCAATTTCCTGGCCGAGCTCGACCTGACGATGGGCCTTGCCGGCTGCACCTCGATCGCCGATATCGGCACCGAGACGTTGGTCGGCTAGCGCCTTCGGAGAATCTCGGCCGCGGCCTCGAGGTTTGCGCGGCCGGCTCCATGGGTGGCGATGTAGCCCCGGGCGTTCGCCGGATGCCACTCCGGCACACCCGTCTCGACGACGATCGAGCCCGGCGCGACCAGCTCGCGCTGCCAGGGATGGCGGTGGGCGTCCCGCAGGACGACGACCAGCGGACGGCCGGGGTCGTGCAGCGGCAGGGATTGTCCCTCGCGGAGGCGGACCGTCTCCGCCTCGAGCAGCTCGCCGAGGCCGTGGTGCGCCTCGCCGGCGGCGATGGTCGGCTCGGGCCACAGCTCGACGACGAGCGGCTCGCCGTCGAGCGCCGCGTCGCCCTCGACCCGTAGCGCCCGGCGCGCGGCCTCGCCGCCTGCCTCCCGATCGCGAGACGCGCGCGGAGAGGAGGCCCACGCGGCCAGCTCGGCGACACGGCCGGCGGCTTCCCGCACACGCTGCTCGGGCAGCTGCCCGCTGCGAACGGCTTCCACGATGGCCCCCTGCACCCCGTCCACTTCGGCGGGTGTCCGGTCCGCGCCGAGGCAGACCGCGTCGGCCCCTGCTGCGAGCGCACGCACCGCTCCCCCTTCCAGCCCGACCGTGCGGCTGATCGCCCGCATCTCCAGGGCGTCGGTCATCACGAGGCCCGGGAAGCCGAGCTCCGAGCGCAGGAGACCGATCAGCCCGGCGCTCACTGTCGCAGGCTCCGGATCGAGGGCCGGGTAGCGAACGTGCGCGGTCATCACCACGCGGACTCCCGCCTCGACCGCGGCCGCGAACGGCGGCAGCGCCCGCGCGAGCAGCGTCTCGCGGTCGGCCTCGGCCGTCGGCAGCTCGAGGTGCGAGTCGGCCGCGGTCTCGCCGTGGCCGGGGAAGTGCTTCGCGCAGGCGGCGACGCCGACGTTCTGCAGGCCCTCGACGAAGGCCGCAACGTGCCTGGCCACGAGCTGCGGGTCGGGGCCGAACGAGCGCACGCCGACGATCGGGTTCGAGGGATCGACTACCACGTCCGCGACCGGCGCGAGGTCGAGGTTGACGCCGACCGACGCCAGCTCCCCGCCGATCGCCGCCGCGACGCGCCTCGTGAGCTCTACGTCGTCGACCGCGCCCAGGGCGAGGTTGCCCGGGAACGAGCTCCCGCGAGCGGCTTCCAGCCGCGTCACGTCCCCGCCCTCCTCGTCGACCGCGACCAGCAGGTCCGGCCGCTCCGCGCGCAGCGACGCGGTCAGCTCCGCGAGCTGCTCGGGGTCGCGCACGTTGCGGGCGAAAAGGACGACCCCGCCGAGCCCCACTGCGAGCCCGCACCGCAGCCAATCCGGCAGGGCGATGCCCTCGAAGCCGGGAAAGACGCAGGCGGCCGCGGCGGGCTCGAGCCCGCCCTCGCTCATCCGCGAACCGCGCCCGCGGTGAGCCCGAACGCGATCTTGCGCTGAACCGCGACGAAGAAGATGACAACCGGAAGCGCGGTCAACGTGGCGCCCGCCATCAGCGGCCCCCACGCCGTCCCGCGATCCCCGGTGAATGACGCGAGCCAGACCGTCAGCGTCTGCCTGCTCGGGTCGTGGAGCAGCACGTAGGCCATGATGAACTCGTTCCAGGCCTGGATGAACGCGAAGATCGACGTCGCGACCAGTCCCGGGCCGATCAGCGGCAGCAGGATCCGCAGGAAGGCTCCGAACCGCGTGGTTCCGTCGACCTGCGATGCCTCCTCGAGATCGCGCGGAACGCCGAGCATGAAGCCGCGCAGCGTCCAGATGGTGAACGGCAGGACGAAGGTCAGGTATGTCACGATCACCCCGCTCAGCTTGTCGACCTGGTGGGCCTTCGAGAGGACGAGGTAGATCGGGATGATCAGCGCGTTCAGCGGGATCATCTGAACGGCGATGATCAGGATGATGAAGGCCCGTCGCCCGTAGAAGCGAAACTTCGCGAGCGCGAGCGCGGCGAGGAAGGCCAGCACGAGCGACATCGCGACGACCACGCTGACAATGATCAGGCTGTTCTTCACGTCCGCCCAGAAGTGCGGCCGATGAATGGCGTCGCCGAAGTTCGAGAGCGTCGGGTGGTAGGGGAACCAGACGGGCGTGTTGGCGAAAATGTCGCTCCCCGGCTTGAACGCGGTCGAGACCATCCAGTAGACGGGGAACACCATCGCCGCGAAGACGAGCAGGGCGACCCCGTTCAGCACGATCCCGCGTGCACGCCGCGTCCTCATTCGGCGTCCCCGATCTTCACCATCTGGCGGATGTAGACGAAGCTGACGACGAGCAGGATCGCCACCATGACGAGCGCGATCGCCGAGCCGAGCCCGTACTGGCTCTGCTGGAACGAGGTCGTGAAGGCGTAGATCGACATCGTGAAGTACTGCGGCGGCGGCTGGCTGCTGAGCAGGATCCAGATCTGGTTGAAGACCTGGAAGTCCCAGATGATCGAGAGGCTCGTGAGGATCACGAAGATCGGCTTCAGCAGCGGCATCGTCACGTCGCGGAAGACCCGCCACGGGCCGGCGCCGTCGGTCTTCGCCGCCTCGACGAGCTCCAGGGGCACCTGCGTCAGCCCCGCGAAGACCATCAACGCGACGAACGGAATCGCGCCCCAGACGACCAGCAGGGTGATGATCGCCCAGCCGGTCCAGGTCGTGGCGAACCACTCGTGATGGTTGAAGTCCCCGACGTGAAGGTTGGTCAGCAGCCAGTTCAGGACGCCGAACTCGTAGTCGACCATCCAGGACCAGACCGCGACCGCGACGACGACCGGCATTGCCCAGACGAAGATCAGCCCCGCGGTCAGCAGCACGCGCATCTTCGTTCCCAGCTGCGCGAGCAGGAGGGCGATCAGCGTCCCGAGCGCCATGGTCAGCGAGACAGCGGCCGCGGTGAAGGCGAGGGTGCGGAAGACGACATGCCAGAAGACGCCGTCGTGGAAGATCTCCGAGTAGTTCTTGGTTCCGACCCACTCGCCCTTGTGCCTGAGCAGCTGGAAGAGCCCGTAGTGCTCCAGCGAGAGGTGCCCCATGAAGTACAGCGGGTAGCCGAGGACGGCACCGATCACGAGCAGCGCCGGAAGGATCAGCAGGTACGGCGCGGCGACGCCGCCGAGACGGCTGACGATAGGCCGCCGTCGCCGAGCTGAGAGGGCGGGCTCGGCGACGGCGGCTGAAGAAGCCGGGAAGCGGGCGCTCACGGCTGAAGCATCCCGCTTCCCGGCCTGGAGGTCACGAAGAGGCGTTGAGGATCTTCGTGATCTGCTTGCTCGCGCTGTGCGTCGCGGCCTTGACGGACTTCTTGTTCGTGAGGATCGCGGTGAGCATCTGCTTGAGCAGGTGGCTGTTCTCGACGTTCGTCCAGTTGGGCGCGCTCGGAGTGAACCAGCTGTACTTCGACGCCCGTGCGAATGGGGCGAGCGCGGGGTTCTTCGCGTTCACGTTTGCGAGCTTGGTCGTGTTCGGGATGTTTCCGGCCTTGGCGATCAGCGTCATGGCCGGCGTGCTGGTGAAGGCCTTGATCCAGTCGGCGCCGAGCTGCTTGTTCTTCGCCGAGATCGGGATGCCGAGGTCGGAGCCGCCGAGGAAAGTCGGCATGTACCGGCCCCTGATGTGGCTCGGCATCGGGTAGGCGCCCATCTTCTTCTCGAGCGACTTCGGCGCTGCGCCGCCCTTCGGGTCGAAGACGTACGGCCATTCCCAGCCGTTGCCGATGAACGACCCTACCCGGTTCTTCGCGAACGGAATGCTGGGATACGGATGCGCCTCGTCCTGCGTCTTGCTGGCCCGCGAGAGCTTCAGCACCATCGACTTGAAGATCGTCAGCGCCTTGATCGCCTGCGGCGAGTCCAGCGCGCCCTTCCACTTGCCGTTCTTGCCACGCACGGCGAGGTGCCCGCCGTAGTCCTCGACGAACGAGGTGGCGACGTACCAGTTCTGGCCCGGCTCGTAGAACGCGGAGAAGTTCTTGTTCTTGCCGAACTTCTTCATCAGCTTGTTGCCGGCGGACAGGAACTGTGCGTACGTCTTGGGTACGCCCTTGATGCCGGCCCGGCGGTACATGTCCTTCCGGTAGATCACGGCCCTCGCGCCTGCGTAGTACGGGACGCAGTACAGCTTGCCGTTGTAGCTGCAGTAGGCCTTGAGCCCACCCAGCCATGTGCTGCTGTTCGGGTAGTTCTTCGCCTTGATCGTGCTGAAGGCGCCGGCAGCCATGTATTTCACGGTTTGGCTGTTCCCCAGCTCGATCACGTCGGGGGCGTCGTTCGCCGCGAGCGCGGCGTCAAACTTCTGGAGGACGCTGTCCCAGCTCTGATACTGGATGTTCACGTCGACTCCGGGGTGCTTCTGCTTGAACTGCGCGTTGGCGGCAGCGATCGCTCCCGGCCAGCCGTTCTGGGCATCGGTCATCACCCAGACGGTGACCTGGCTCGCTGTCGCACGCTTGGTGCCGCCCGACGCGGTCGAGGCCACCACGGCGAGGGCGGCCGCGAGAGCGACGGCGGCGATGATGCGTGCCTTCATGAGGTTCTCCCTGGCTCTAGCGGACGCTCGCGCTCGCTGATTCCCTCGGTGGCCCGGTCAACCGATGCGCGGGGGCCGCGGTGAATTGGTGCGTACCACTTGGCCACGGAGCGGAGATTTGCACACTCCGCGCACGGATGTCAAGACCAATTGTGGTCCCGGCCGTCGTTCGCGCCGCGCGGGAGCCCGGAGAGCGCCGGACGTATCGGCGAGGGAAGCGCCGTCAGGTCGGTCACGAGCCGGTAGCGGTCGCCGCGGTAGATCGAGTGCACGAACTCGACGATCTCGTTCTGCTCGGAGTGCGTGACCCGCTCGAAGAGGAACGCGGGCGAGTGGAGCGGGACGCCGAGCGCCTCCGACTCCTCCTCGTTGGTGACCGTCGGCTCGATCGTCTGGGCGCCGCCGGCGATCACGATCCCGTACCGCTCGCGCAGGAGCTCGTAGAACGACTTCCCGTCGAGGTCGCGCCGGGTGAGGCCCGGCACGAGCGCCTCGCGGACGTGCAGGGTCTCGATCGCCATCGTCTCGCGATCGGCGAGCCGCAGCCGCTTCGCGACCACGATCGGCTCGGAGGGCGAGACGTGGAGGAAGCGCCCCAGCCGCGCTCCGGCGGGCACGACCTCGAGCGTCAGCGTGCGGCTGCCGGGCTCCATGCCGCGACGGCGCATGTCCTCGGTGAACGAGGTCATCGTCAGCTCCTGGGCGATCTTCGGCTCGCTCACGAACGTGCCCGAGCCGCGCCGGCGGACGACGTACCCCTCGCGCGCGAGCTCGTCGAGCGCCGCGCGAAGGGTCAGCCGCGAGACGCCGAGCTCGGCGCTCAGCTGCCGCTCCGACGGGATCGCCTCGCCGACGCCGAGCCCGTCGATCAGGTCGAGTACGCGATCCCTCGTCTCGCGCTGCTTGGTCACGGCGCAGCCGCCAGCTCCTCCGCGGGAGCGGTCTCGGCCTCCGGCTCGGCGACGAGGCTCAGCCCGGTCTGTGTGTCGAAGAAGTGGAGCCGTGCCGGGTTGACCGCGAGCTCGAGCGGGACACCGACGCGGGCGCTCGTCGCGGGGTCGACCCGGGCGGTGAAAAGGGTCTTGGAATCGGGCAAAAGGGTCGCCTCGTCGCCTTCGCTCTGCTCGAGGATCTCGGCGGTCACGGGCGCGGCGGCAACCGGGAAGAAGACGTGCGCGTCGGAGCCGAGCTCCTCGACCACCGCGGGCGTCACCCGGATCGTCGGCAAGCCAGGAGCCAGGGCGGCCTCCTCGAACGCCTCCGGCCGGATTCCGAGGATCACCTTCGCCGGCGAGCCCTTCGGCCGGCGGTGGCGGTCGAGGCGCAGCCGGAACTCGCCGAACGCAACCTCGCCGGCGTCGATGGAGGCCTCGACGAGGTTCATCGGCGGCGTGCCGATGAACGCGGCCACGAAGACGTTGTCCGGCCGGTCGTAGAGCCGCTGCGGCGTATCGCACTGGAGCACCCGCCCCTCGTTGATCACGGCGACGCGCTGCCCGAGCGTCATCGCCTCAGTCTGGTCGTGGGTGACGTAGATCGTCGTCACGCCGAGCCGCGCGTGGAGCTGCGCCAGCGAGGCGCGCATGCCGACGCGCAGCTTCGCGTCGAGGTTCGAGAG
>JBKPFI010000021.1:0-6174 GCA_046728775.1 Actinomycetota bacterium
CACCGGCAGCGCGGGATCGACGACGAGGTGATCGCTGAGCGGCTCGAGGCCGAGCATCGTGCGCAGCAGGAGCAGCGGCGCGCCGGTCGACCACGCCTGCGGGCTGCATGCCGTCGGGTATTCGACCGGGTACTTCGTGACGCCACGCTCGTAGCCGCCGAACGCCTCCGGAAGTCGTCCGTCAAAGCGCTCCGCCGCGTCGAGGATCCCGCCGGCGAGCCGCGCGGCCTCCTCCTTGAAGCCGTACCGCCGCAGGCCCCACGCGATGAACGAGGTGTCGAAGGGCCAGACCGTGCCGACGTGGTAGCCGATCGGGTTGTAGCGCCCCTCTCCCTCGGCGAGCGTGCGTACACCCCAGCCGGAGAAGAGCCGCGGCCCGAGGAGGTGCTTCGCGACCGCCTTGGCCTTCGACTTGTCGACGATGCCGCTCCAGAGGAGATGGCCGTTGTTCGACGTGAGCGAGTCGACCTGCTTGCCCTCGCTGTCGAGCGCGAGCGCGAAGTACTCGCCGTCCTGCACCCAGAAGTCTCGGTTGAAGCGCCGCTTGAGCTCGGCGGCCTGCCGCTCCAGCTCGTCGGCGAGCTCGGCGTCCTTCCAGACGAGCCGCGCCAGCCGTGCGCCGCGCACCTTTGCGTCGTAGGCGTAGCCCTGCAGCTCGCAGGTCGCGCGCGGGAAGCCCGGAATCCGCCCGTCGCGGTACGAGATCGAGTCCCAGGAGTCCTTCCAGCACTGATTCTCGAGCCCGGTCTCCTCGTTGCGGCGCTGGTACCAGATGTAGCCGGTGCCGCCGATCAGGTCGGCGTACTCGTCGATCCAGGACAGCGCCGCGCGCGCCTCGGGCTCCAGGTCGCGGACAAGCCGTCGGTCGCCGCTCCAGCACTCGTACTCGTCCAGCAACACCACGTAGAGGGGCGTTGCGTCGGCAGAGCCGTAGTACGGCGAGTGCGGACGTTCCTCGAACGCGGACAGCTCGCCGTACCGCATCTCGTGGAGGATTCGGCCCGGGTCTTCGTCACGGAAGTCGTCGACGCGGCTGCCCTGCCAGGCGCCGAGCGCGAGCAGTGTCGTCGCAGCCAGCTCAGGCGTGAACGGCAGCGCCTGCAGGCTCGTGAGGATGCTGTCGCGTCCGAACATCGTCATGAACCAGGGCAAACCGGCCGCGGGCAGGCTCTTGCCGGCCATCACGGGCGGCGAGAAACGAAGTGCCGCGAGGTCGACGAGGCTCCGCCGGTAGGTCGCCTTGAGCGCGTCGGAGTCGGACTCGAGGTGCGGAGCGTCGTCGAGCCAGCGCTCGAGGCTGCGCTCCATGTTCGGGCGAGCGCGTCGCTGCCCGCGCTCGTACTTCGGCCGGATGTAGCTCCCTCCCGCACCCGCCGCAACGACGACGTCGAGGTCGGTCGTCCACTCGCCGTGGGGCTCGATATGGACGTCGAACATGAGGCCGGAGTCGTCGAGCTTCGCGGGCGCACTCGCCGAGATGGCGGTCTCACGAGCGAAGGTCTCGCGCTGGTACCCAAGCAGCAGCCGGCCCTTCTCGACCCGGGCGGAGTAACGGCCTTTCTTCTCCAGCGCGTCCTTCACCTCGAAGAGGTCGGCGAAGTCGCTTGCGGCATCGCTGCGAACCCCGAGGTCGACCGGCTTGTCGTCGTGGTTGAGGAACGTGAGCTCCTCGTGGAAGCCGTTGCCGACGGCTCGCCGGCGGATCACCGACAGCTTGGTGTCCACGTAGACGGTGCCGGTCCCCGGCGCGAGGAAGAAGCGCGTCTCGAAGTACTGCAGGTCGTCGACGGAGAGCGGATTCAGCCGTTCGCCGTCGATCGTCAGGACCCAGGTCGAGAGAAACCGGTTGTCGAACGAGAAGAGGCCGGTCGGGTCGGTCGGCGACGCCTCGATGTCCCCGCGCGAGTCGCTGACCACGAAGGTGTTGCCGTCCAGGATCTTGACGAGATCGTCCCTCATGTCGCCCTCCTCGTCCCAGCCGGAAAGAGGCGTTGGAACGGCACGAGCAGCGCACTGTCGCCCTCGATGTCCACCGCGCCGCGGAGCACAGCCGCCATTGCGTTCTGCCTGCCGCTCGCGATCGCCTCGAACACGGACCTGTCGCCGCGCACGACGCAGTCGGCCTTCGCGTTCCTGCGCGAGACGGTGACGTCGCCCTTCTTCACCGTGACCAGCCAGCGGGTCGTGCGCTTTCCCTCGGTCACGTCGAAGCGCAGCGTGCCGCTCGCGTTCTTCAGCGCCGGCACCTGCCCGAGCGCGCCGAGCCCTTCGAAGAACTCTGCGGTCGGGTCCCCCATGCTTCCCTCCTTAGGCGGCGGAGTACGGACGAGTTTCGGGCGCGGGACGGGTCGATGCAAGCGAGAGGCGCCTCGCCGCCGCGCGATGTGAAGGTTAAAAACTTGCTCCCGCCGCCGGGCGGGCTAGCGTTCGAGCGTGTCGAAGCCGGCCGCCTCGGCGGGTGCACGACCGCTTCGCCTCCTGCGCGACCGGCTCGAGCACCACCCGCTCCTCGCCCTCGTCGTGCCGACCGTGCTCGCGCTCGGCGCGGTCGCGCTCCTCGCCGACCTCGCCGGCGCCGAGCGGCTCGACCGGGCGGCGCGGAACCTCCACCCGGCCTGGCTCGTGCTGTGCCTCGGCGGGCAGCTGCTCGCCTATGCGGGCTACGTCCTCGCCGTCCGCGATACGGCGAAGGTCGACAACGGCCCCAAGCTCAGCTTCGGCAGGTCCCTGCAGACGGTCATCGGCGGCTTCGGCGTGTTCGCCGCCACGCGGGCCAGCGGCGGGTTCGCCGTCGACTACTGGGCGCTGCGGAGCGCCGGCGAGGACCGCGACGGCGCCGTGGCGCGGGTACTCGCGCTCGGCGCGCTGGAGTACGTGGTCCTCGCGCCAGCGGCGCTCTGCTCCGCGATCGCGCTCATCGTCAGCGGCGAGGACGTCCCGCTCTCGATCACGCTTCCGTGGCTGCTCGTGATCCCGGGCGCGATCGCCGCGATCTGGGTCAGCTCCCCGAAGCGGGCTCCCCGCTACGCCGACGCGCGCGGCGGCGGGCGGGTTCGCCAGTGGTTCGCGCATGCCGTCGCCGGGCTGTCGATCCTGCGCTCGATGTTCGTCGCGCCGCCGCGCGAGCACGGGCTCGGCCTCCTGGGCACGGCGGCCTACTGGGCAGGGGATATCGCGTGCCTCTGGGGCGCGCTCGAGCTGTTCGGCAACCCGCGGCTCTCGACGCCGGCGCTGATCGTCGGCTATGCGACCGGCTACGTGCTCACGCGCCGCTCCCTCCCGGCAGGCGGCGCGGGCGTGGTCGAGATCGCGCTCACCTTCGCGCTGCACTGGGTCGGCTTTCCGTTCGTGCGGGCGCTGCTCGGGGTGGTCGTCTACCGGCTGTTCAACCTCTGGCTGCCGCTCCTCCCCGCCCTGGCCGTGCTGCCGGCCGTCGACGAGCTGAGGCGCGAGCTCGAAGAAGCCGAAGCCGAGCAAGCCTGAGCGGGGAGCCGCCAGTTCACCTTTCCGGGGGATCTCCAAAGGCGGCGAATCAGAGGAAACTAGACGGGTGCGGCATCTCCTTGCGGCTGTTGATCCCGTGCGTGCGCTGAGCGGCCACCCGGCGGTCCCGGAATCCGGCCAGGCCGACGGCCTGGTCCAGTCCTACCGCCAGCTCGCGGACGTCTTCCACGCGATCCTCTCCGAGCACAGCCTCGACAACCTGCTCGAGCGCATCGCGGACACGCTGGCCGAGCTCGTCCCTCACGACTCGCTCTCGATCTACCAGGCGGACGAGGCGCAGTCCGTCCTCACGCCCGTCCTTTCGCGGGACAAATGGGCGGACAAGATCATGAGCAGCAGCTCGCAGTTCGGCGAGGGGATCACGGGCTGGGCCGCCCTGCACCGCGAGCCCGTCCGGACGAACCAGGCCCACCTCGACCCGCGCACGAAGACCGTTCCGGGCACCCCGGAGAACGAGCCCGAGGCGCTGGTCGCCGTGCCGCTGATCGCGCGCGACCTGGTGATCGGCGTGCTCAACATCTACCGGCTCGGGGAGGACGCGAGCTTCGAGGACGAGGAGTTCGAGCTGACGACGCGCTTCGCCGACGCTGCCGCGCTCGCGCTCGACAATGCTCAGATCCGCGCCCGGCTCGAGCTCCAGGCACAGACCGATTCGCTGACCGGCCTCTACAACCACCGCTACTTCCACGAGCGGCTGCGCGCGGAACTCACGCGTGCGAGCCGGTCGCGGGAGGCGGTCGGGCTGCTGATGCTCGACATCGACGACTTCAAGCGCGTCAACGACGTCTACGGCCACGGGGCCGGCGACCAGGTGCTGACCGAGCTGGCCGAGCTCCTGCGCGGGGCGATCCGCGGCTCCGACGTCGTCTGCCGGCTCGGGGGCGAGGAGTTCGGCGTGATTATGGCCGGCGGCGACGCGGGTGACGGCCTGATGCTCGCTCGGCGCCTCACCGACACGCTCGCCGACGTCGAGTTCGGCCCGGCCGGAAGGATCACGATCTCCGTCGGGATCTCGCAGGGCCCCGAGCACGCGATGAACCCGCGGGAGCTGGTCGCGTGCGCGGAGGCGGCGATGATGACCGCGAAGGCGCGCGGCAAGAACCAGATCGTGCTCTTCGACGAGCAGTCGACCGAGCGCCCCGACGGCAAGCCCGCGAGCGGCCGCGACGTGCGCTCGATCGCCCACCTGAAGATGCTGCAGAGCCTGGCGGGCAAGCTGAACCGGCTCAACGACGTGCGGCGGATCGGCGAGGTGATCGCTGACGAGCTGCGCCTGCTGATCGACTACCACAACTGCCGCGTCTCGGTGATCGAGGACGACGAGGTGGTGCCGATCGCGTTCCGCGGCGAGCTCGTGGCGCGCAACGGCGAGCGGGTCGAGTTCCCGCGCACAAAGATCGGGGAGGGCATCACGGGCCACGTCGCCGCCACCGCCGAGGCACTGCTGGTCGGCAACACGCTCGAGTGCGAGTACGCGGTGATGATCCCCGGCACACACCTGATCGAGGAGTCGCAGGTCGCCGTGCCGCTGCGCTACGGCGCGCGCGTGATCGGCGTGATCGCGATCTCGAAGCTCGGCGTCGACCAGTTCGACGATGACGACGTCCGGCTGCTCGAGGTGCTCGCGGGGCATGCGTCGGTCGCGCTCGAGAACGCGCGCCTCTACGAGGCGCAGCGCCGTGAGGCCGACGACCTGAAGGAGCTGCTCGAGTACACGGTCGGGATCTCGCAGGCGGCCACTCCGGAGACGATCGGCCGGGAGACTGTGCGCGCCGTCGCACGCATCCTCGGCGGCAAGAAGTGCGCGCTCTGGCTGCCGGACGAGAACGGCGACTTCCGCATCGACGCACACTCAGAGTACGACGCCGAGCCGGCGTTGCAGCCGATGCTCGCACTGGTTCTGCCCTCGGAGACGGTGCACGCGGCGATCGGCGACCGCACGGAGCCGTTCCTGGTCGCGGCGGCCGACGCCGAGCGCTACCTGCCTTCGCCCGAGGGGCTGCCGTGGCCGGACCTTGCGCTCGCGCCGCTCCGCAACGACGGCGCACTGGAGGGCTTCATCGCGGTTCGCGAGCCGGCGGCGGAGAGCGAACACACGGTCGAGGAGATCCTCCGCCTGCTGGGCGGCATCTCCTACCAGGCCGCGGTCGCGCTCGAGCGCGCCCGGAGCTACGACGACCTCGAGGAGACGTTCGTCTCGACGGTGGAGGCGCTCGCGAACGCGCTCGAGGCGAACGACGAGTACACCTCCTCGCACACGCGCTGGATCACCGACATGGCCCTGCGCGTCGGCGAGGCACTGGGCTTCGAGGGCGCAGAACTGAAGCGCCTCGAGCTCGGCGCCCTCTTCCACGACATCGGCAAGATCGGGATCCCGACCAGCATCCTGCAGAAGCCCGGTCCGCTCTCCACGGAGGAGCGCAGGATCATCGAGATGCACCCGGAGCTCGGCGAGCGGATCCTCGAGCCGATCGGCCGGCTGAGCGAGGTGCGGGAGGTCGTCCGCAGCTGCCACGAGCGCTGGGACGGGGGCGGCTACCCGGACGGCAAGGCGGGCGAGGAGATCCCCTTCGACGCGCGGATCATCCTCGTCTGCGACGCCTTCCACGCCATGACGACCGACCGGCCCTACCGAAGGCGGCTGAGCGTGGACGAGGCCTGCCGGCGGCT
>JBKPFI010000180.1:0-17555 GCA_046728775.1 Actinomycetota bacterium
CACCTCGATCACACCCTCCCCCACGCCGGCCTCCTCGAGCAGCGGCCGCAGGTGAGTGCCACGCCAGCGCGCCGTGCCGACCGCTTCGAGCAGCCATGGCTGGCTGACCGGCCGCGGGTCGAGCCGGGCTCGGCCGTTGCCGGCGCACTCCATCGTCACCGTCAGCTCGGCCGCCGGCCGCGCGCGCAGCTCCTCGAGCCCGAACGAGACCTCGCGCTCGCCGGACACCGTGAGCTGCCACGACTCCGGCTCGACCGCCGGGACGTCGTAGTGCGTCAGCAGGTAGTGGAGGCCGACAGGCGTGACCGGGTAACGAAGCGCCTCGAGCGGCATGCCGTGGTTGCGCGCCGCGAGCTGGAGCTCCTCGAGGCTGATCCCCTGGGCGACGGACTCCGCCACACGCTGAGCCTACTCCAGTTGGTTCAGGCGGCGTGGGCTCACGCTGCGACCGGCTGGCGCGGCCCGGCGGCGGTCAGGGCAAGCTCGGCGTCGGCCTGCCCGATCACGACGGGGTCGTGCGTTGCGCAGACGACCGCGGCGCCGGTCTCGCGCGAGAGGGTGCTCAGCAGCGTCGCGAGGCGAAGCGCGTTCGCCTGGTCGAGCCTCGCGGTGGGCTCGTCCACGAGCAGCAGCGCCGGCCTCGAGGCGAGCGCTCTCGCGACGGCGACTCGCACCTGCTCGCCCGCGGAGAGGCGGGAGACGCGCTGGCCCGCCCGCTCGGCGAGCCCGACCGCGTTCAGCGTCTCGCGGGCGTCGCCCTCCAGGCCGCGGATCTCTTTGCCGAGTTCGACGTTCTCGCGCGCGCTCAGAAAGGGCACGAGCCCGC
This sequence comes from Actinomycetota bacterium, assembly GCA_046728775.1. Taxonomy (GTDB): domain Bacteria; phylum Actinomycetota; class Thermoleophilia; order Gaiellales; family Gaiellaceae; genus AC-32. The sequence goes on from JBKPFI010000180.1 coordinate 827, forward strand.
TCTGCTGCGGCACGAGCGCGATCGCCCGCCGCCGCAGCTCGGCGCGGCCCGCCCGGTCGAGCTCCGCAACCGCGGTGTCGGCGACGAGCACCTCGCCCGAATCGGGGAGATCGAGCCCGGCGAGGAGGTGCAGCAGCGTCGTCTTCCCGGAACCCGAGGGGCCGGTCACGACCGTCACGCGGGCGCTCTCGAACTCGGCGTCGAGGCTCGAGAAGACCTGGGCCGCCGTCGCGCCCCGTCCGTGCGCCTTCGTCACGCCTCGGAGAAGCGCGACCACCCGGCCGGGCGTCTGCGCGCGCGGCACGGAGGCGGGCGTCTCCGGCCGGGCGCCGTCGGTGCCCGCGGCGGTGACGACGATCCGGCCGTCCTCGAGCGAAGCCGCGGCCCGCGCACCGATGCCCGCGCGCTCGAGGAACTCCTCCGGCAATCGCAGCCAGCCGCCCCGCCCGACGACGATCAGGCCCTCGTCGACGGCGCCGCGGACCGTCTCCTCGCTCACGCGGCCGTCACGGATGTGCACGAAGCGGTCGGCGATCTCGGTCGAGGCCGGGTCGTGGCTGACGATCACGACGGTGCAGCCCTCCGCCGCGGCGAGCTCCGCGATCGCGCCGTAGACGAGCCGCGCGCTTGCCTCGTCGAGCTCGCCCGTCGGCTCGTCGGCGAGCAGCAGCCGCGGCCGGTGGGCGAGCGCGGCGCAGAGCGCCACGCGCTGCTGCTCGCCGCCGGAGAGCTGCGCCGGGAGGGAAGCCACCTTCGCGCTGAGGCCGACGCGGGCCAGCAGCTCGTCGGCGCGAGCCTCGCGCGAAGCGCGTTCGCTGCCGTCGGCGCGGAGCCGAAGCGCGACGAGCTCTCGCGCGGTCAGCTCGGGCGCCAGCGCGCGGTCGTAATGCTGGTCGAGGTAGCCGAGGCTCGACCGGTAGCGGGCGCGCGCGCCGCGGGAGAGGCTGCGCAGATCCGACCCGAAGACGCGGACCGTCCCGGCCGACGGGAGGTCGAGCCCGGCGAGAATGCGCAGGAACGACGTCTTGCCGGCGCCGCTCGGCCCGAGCACGGTCAGGATCTCGCCCTCGGCAACGGTCAGCGTCAGGCCCTGCAGCGCCGCGGCGTCGCCCTCCGCCGTCGAGTGCACGCGAAAGACGTCCTGGGCCTCGACCGCGGGACTCACGCCGGCTCTCCGTAGCGCGCGGGCACGCGCCCCGCGAAGGAGCGGCGGGTCGCGAGCGCGACGAGTGCCATGGCGAGCAGCGCCGCCCCCAGCGCCGCGAGGCCGATCACGAGCCAGTCGAGCGAGAGCTCGAGCGGCGGCTCGGGCGCGGTGGCGTTCGCCGTCAGCTCGACGAAGCGCACGACCAGCAGCGAGAGCGCGAGGCCGGTGAGCAGCCCTCCGAGCGCTCCGGCCGCCCCGGCGAGTGACGCACGCAGCCGCAGCTGCCGTCGCAGGCTGGAAGGGGCGACGCCCTGCGCCTCCAGGTCGAAGAGCTCCGCCGCCTCGTCCCGCCGTTCCGAGACCGCGCCGAGGACGAGGGCCAGGAGCGCGAGTGCGACGGCGGTCAGCGCCGCCGCCTCCAGCATCGCCAGCGCGCCGCGCGCGACAGGCTCGGTGCGCAGCGACCTCTCGAGGCCGGACTGCGAGGAGATCGAGAGCACTGTGAACGGCGGCTTGCGCAGCCGCGCGTCGACCCGGGCGACGCGCGACGGCGGAACGTCGAGCCAGAGCTCGGTCGGGAACCCGGAGGTGGGCGCCGACGCGTTCAGCGCTGTGTCCAGAGCAGCTCCGTCGGCGACGACGAAGTCCGAGGTCTCGCTCGCCGGGACGCCCGGGAAGCGGCGCGCGACCGCGGCGACGCGGAAGACGAGCGGCTCGCCGTTCGTGACCACGCCGAGCAAGCGGTCGGGCCCGGCGAGCTGCGCCATTCGCGGCGAGACCACCGCCGGCAGCCGCAGGCCGTCCGTCGGCTGGCGCGGGCGCACGTAGGTGTCGACCTCGTTCGTCAGCGTGAGTCCGAAGCGCAGTCCGTCCTGCCGGGAGAGGCGAGAGACGCCGACCGTGCCGAGCCAGTCGCCGTAGTCCGTCAAGGGCTGCCCGTCGACGAGCGGGCGGCCGAGCCGGACCGAGCCGACGGCCGGAGCGCCGGAGTCCGCGCCGCGCTCCTCGAGCCTCGGCGGAGGCTCGATGCGGAAGGCGACGAGCCGTCCGCCGCGCGCGGCCCGTGGGACGCGGATCCCGAGCCGCTGCGGGCGCGGGCCCACCGTGCGGCCGAGCCGGAGCGGAACGAACGAACCGTCCGCCGCGCGTACGTAGGCGACGACACCGATCTCCGTGCCTTGCACCGTCAGCGGAAGCTCGAGCCGCCGCGCATCGCGGGGCAGGAGGGGCCCGCGCATGGCCATCGGCCGCTGCGGGTCGAGCCGGCGAGCCAGCTCGGCGGGGCTCTCGGCCGCGAAGTCCGAGCGCCAGCCGTCGATCCGCGCGAGCGAGCTCCTCGGCAGCCCGAGCACCGTGATCCCTGTCACATCGGAGGCGCCGGCGATGCTCCCGGCGAACCGCGCGACGCGGCCCACGCGCACCCCGGGCCCCAGCGAGCGCTCGAGCTCGGGCGTGACCACCGACCGCACCGGGACAAGCTGCGAGAGGTTCTCGCGGACGATCTCGTCCGCGGGCACGGCGAACGCCGCCTGCTCCTGCTGGCCGGTGACGAGCGTCGAGCGGTAGGAGGCAGCGAAGAGCGCGAACCCGATGGAGACGACGACGAACGCGACGGCGACGACCGCATACCCCGGGCGGCGCGCGAGCCCGAGCGCGGCCAGACGCAGCGGAAGCGCGTCCTTCGGTACCGCGCGCTCGAGCTGGCGCAGGCCGAACGGGAGCAGGCGCGCGACCACGACCGCCGCGACGAAGCCGACCAACGCGGGCAGGAGCAGCAGCACGAGCCCCGTGCCGTTGGTGGCGACGAGCTCGGAGGCATCCGCAGAACCTCGAGCGAGCGCGATGACCACGGCGAGCGCCGCACCCAGCGCGGCGACGTCGAGCGGCGAGAGAGCGAGGCTGCCGAGCCTCAATGGCCGGATCGTCAGCGCCGCAGCGAGAACGAGCGCCGCGGCCAGCCCGAGCACGAGCGCGATCGCAATCCCGTGCCCTGAGAGCACCGAGTGGCGGAGCAGGGCGCCGACGGGCTCGCCGCTCCTGCCGGCGATCGCAGCGGCGGCGGCCGAGCCGGCGATCCAGCCCAGGACCGTGCCGGCGAGGGCCGCCGCGAGCGACTCCAGCACGACGAGCAGCCCCGTCTGCCACCCGCGCACACCCGCTCCCGCCAGCCGTCCGCGCGTCGCGTCGACGTCGCGCCGCAGCCGCGCTCCGACCAGCACGGCGAACGCGAGCAGCAGGGCAACCGCCTCGCCGCCGAGCAGGAGCAGGCGCCGTCCCGCCACCTTGGCGTCGCTCGCCGCCGCCCGCAGCTCGTCGGTCGGCGCGCTCACCCCGAACCCGAAACTGGACGACTCGAGATCCGTGCGCGCCTGGTCGACGCGCGTTGCGAGCGCGGCCGCAGACCAGGAGCGGACGGAGCCGCGCCGCAACGGGACGACCCAGCCGTAGCTCCGGTACGAGTCGCGGAGGCGCGGCGAGCGGTCGAGCGCGGCGACGCCGTTGGCGAGCACGAGCGGGGGCGCCGCGGGACGGTGGTAGCGGCTGATCTTGCGTACGAACGCCGACTGGTCGAGGCCCTCCGCGGGGACGGCGTCGCCGAACAGCTGGGCCGAGCGCAGGTCACCCTCGCCGACCGGCACGAGCCGCGCGCCTGGCACGTTGGGAATTCGACCGCCGCGCCTGATCACCAGCACCTCACACCGTTCCGGCCGGCAGACGCGCGGCAGGCGTCCCGAGCGCAGCCGCACCCAGCGGCCAAGGTCGTCGACGGCGCCGAGGCCGAGCAGGTAGCCGCCGAGCTGGCTCTCGCGGTAGAGCGAGGTGCCGGTCGCCGGCGCGTCCAGCACCTGCCGCAGCCGGCGGCGCACGGTCGCGTCGAGCGTCGCATAGGGCGCGACCTGCCCGCCGACGCTGAACCAGTTCACGCGGATCGCCCGCACCTTCGCCGGCAGCGCGGCCACCTGCCGCCCGACCTCGCGGTCCTGCGTGGCAACCGTGCCCGCGAGCACCGCGGCCAGCATCGCGGTGGCCGCGGCAAGCCCGAGCACGACGAGCATGAGCCGACCGCCGCGCCGGGCAACCCGGACGCGGGCGAGCCAGAGCGGAAACGCGAGCCGACGGAGCGCCGTCACGGAGACACGGTGCCAGCTACCACGATCCCGCACCATCACGAGTTCGTTTGCGTATCGTTAAGCAGAGCTGATGCTTGACGTCCGGCGACTGCGCACCCTGCGGGAGGTTGCCCTCCACGGCACGATCCGGGCCGCCTCCGAGGCGCTCTCGTTCACGCCGTCCGCGGTCTCGCAGCAGCTGAGCGCCCTCGAGCGCGAGGTCGGGTACGACCTCCTCGAGCGGCGCGGCCGCAACGTGCGCCTGACCGCCGCGGGCCGCGTCCTCGCCGACCGCGCGGAGACGATCCTCGCGCAGCTCGCCGACGCCGAGTCGGAGGCGAAGGTCGCCGCGGGCGGCTCCGAGCCGCCGGTTCGGATCGCGTCGTTCGCCAGCGCGGCCGCGACGATCGTCGCGGATGCCGTCCGCAACGACGGCCTCGATGCGCACATCCTCGACGCCGACCCGCGCATCGGCCTCGCACGCCTGCGCGCCGGCGAGGTCGACGTCGCGATCCTCTGGGAGTACGACTTCGTGCCGCTGCGAGTCTCCGGCGCGATCGAGCTCGTCGCGCTCTTCGACGACCCGATCCACGTCGTGCTGCCGCGCTCGCACCCGGCGGCCGCGTCGCCCACGGTGGAGCTGGCCGACCTCGCCGACGAGCCGTGGATCGACTCGACGAGTGCGTCCTCGTGCCACCCGTTCCTGACGCGCGCCTGCCTCGCCGCCGGCTTCGAGCCGCGCGTCGCCGCCGAGACGCTCGACCACCGCACCCTCCACCACCTCGTCGCCTCGGGCGTCGGCCTGGCGCTCGTGCCGCTGCTCTCCCAGCTCGACCTGCCGTCCTCGCTTGTCGCACGGCCGATCAGGACCGCGCCTCCCAAGCGGCGCATCCACGCGGCCTACCGCAGCGCGTCGGCGGACGATCAGCGCGTTCGCCTCGTGCTCCAACGCCTGGAGCAGGCGGCTGCGAGCCGCCCCACCGTGCTGACGCTCGTCCACGCCGGCGCCTGATCGGAGCGCGCAGATGGCCCGCTACGCCGTGACCACGATCGACGCGCTTCCCTCGATCGACGACGAGGGAGTCGACTGGCGACCGATCCAGCACTATTTCCAGCTCACGGCCTTCGGGATCAACGTCTACCGCGCGGCCGAGGCCGGCGCGCAGGTGATCGGCGACCACGACGAGGTGCCGGGCGACCACGAGGAGATCTACCTCGTGCTCGAGGGGACGGTCAGGTTCACGGTCGACAAGGAGTCGTTCACGCTGGAGCCCGGCGCCCTGGTCGTGATCCCGGACCCGTCGGTGCGCCGAGGAGCGGTTGCCGAGACCGCCGGCGCGAGCGTGCTCGCCGTCGGAAACCGGCGGGCTGATCGGTTCGAGTCCACCTGGGGGCCGGACCATTTCGTCGGCGTGCCCACGCACGGCGAGCGCGACCGATGAGGCGGTAGGCCTATTGACAGCCGCCGCCTGAGGCCGCCAGGCTTACGTGCCGTGAGCCAGACGCAGATCTTCCTCTGGTGCATCGCCCTGATCGTGCTCGAGCTCAACCACCTGAAGTGGATCTGGTGGACCTACTGGGAGTGCGGCAAGTGCGGGCGCAAGCACAAGGACTGCGGCTGCGGCTCCAAGTGGGTCATGTTCCTGTAGCGCCGGCTACTTGAGGGTCTTCCGGTACGCGACGGGCGCGCGGCCTTCGCTCAGGTCTTCGACACAAATGACCCCGCCGCCGGATCTCGTCGGCGCTAGGCTCGCCCCGATGGCGGAGATCGAATGGGACCCGGACCGCTACCTCGACTCGATGCTCGCGGAGATACCCGATTACATGCGCCTGCAGGAAGAGGCGGCGGCGGCAACGCAGGGCTTCCGAGTCGAGCGGGTGCTGGAGCTCGGCACGGGGACCGGGGAGACTGCCAGGCGCGTGCTCGCCGTCCACCCGTACGCGAGCTGGACGGGCGTCGACGCGAGCGCAGAGATGCTGGGCCGTGCCGGCGAGGCGCTGCCCGAGGCCGAACTCCTGCACGCGCGGCTGGAGGAGCCGCTGCCGGCCGGGCCGTTCCACCTGGTCGTGTCGGTGCTGGCCGTGCATCACCTCGACGCTGCGGCCAAGCGCGACCTGTTTCGTCGCGTCGCCGACGTTCTTCGCGCCGAAGGCGGGTTCGTGCTGGCCGACGTGGTCGTGCCTGACGACCCCGCGGACCAGCGGATCCCGATCGACGGCGTCGTCGACCTGCCCGACCGCCTCGACCACCAGCTCGCCTGGTTGCGTGCCGCCGGCTTCGACGCAGAGCCGACGTGGACGCGGCTCGACCTCGCCGTCGTGCGGGCGATCCGACAGTCGTGACCCCAGCGGGGCCGCGCCGGGATGAGTGCGTGTTCGCTAAGCGGCGTTCGTCGTGACGTGCTCGAGGATCAGCTCGAGCAGCCGGCACGAGTGCAGGACGTGCTCGTGCGCGAGGGCCCGCGCACCTTCCGCGCTGCGTGCCGCGATCGCATCCAGGATCGCGTGGTGCTGGCGCGCGTTCTGCTCGTACAGGTCGTCGATCTCAGGCCCGCCCGGGCGCCAGCGGCTGAGGAAGGTCCGGCGGGCGCTCTTGGCGACGCTCTCGACGTACGGCACCGCGGCAGCCTCGTAGATGACGTCGTGGAAGCGGTAGTTCGCGCGCACCCACTCGCCCGTCAGCTGCGTCCGCTCCTCCGGGTCACGGCGCCGGTCGAGCAGCTCTCCCGTTAGCTCGTCGAAGCGCGCATCCGCCTCGCGCAGGCGCTCCAACGCCGCGCTCGTCATCCTCGGGGTTGCGAGCTCGGTGACGAGGGCCTCCAGCTCTGCACGGACGAGGAAGGCCTCGCGGATCTCCTCGCGGGAAATCGTCCGCACGCGCACGCCGCGGTTCGGCACGAACGAGACGAGCCCCGTCGCGGCGAGGCGGCGGAGCGCCTCTCGAATCGGGGTGCGGCTGACGCCGAAGCGCTCGGAGAGCTGCTCCTGGCGCAGAACGGTCCCAGGCGCGAGCTCACCCGAGATGACGGCGTCCTCGAGCGCGAGGGCGATCTCGTCGGCTTTCGTCCCCCCGCCGCTCTCGCCGGCCACGCTCAGGCCAGAAACTGCGCCGCCTCCGTCGAGCCGTCGAGCGCGAGGGTCGAGCTCGTCCCGCCACTCACTGCCTGCATGACCGCGTCGAAGTAACCTGCGCCCGCCTCGCGCTGGTGCCGCGTGGCCGTGTAGCCGGCGGGCTCGAGCGCGAACTCGCGTTCCTGGAGGCGCACGTACGCGCTCATGCCTTCCTCCACGTAACCCCGGGCGAGCTCGAACATCGCCGCGTTGAGCGAGTGGAAGCCGGCGAGCGTCACGAACTGGAAGCGGTAACCCATTCCGGCAAGCTCTCGCTGGAAGCCGGCGATCCGCCGATCGTCGAGGTGCGCGCGCCAGTTGAACGACGGCGAGCAGTTGTATGCCAGGAGCTTCTCGGGGAAGGGCTCGTGGATCGCCTCCGCGAACTCCCGCGCCTCTTCGAGGTCGGGCGTCGACGTCTCGAACCAGACGAGATCGGCGTACGGCGCCGCCGCCAGCCCGCGCGCGATCGCGGGCTCGAGCCCGCCGCGGACGCGGAAGAACCCCTCCGGGGTGCGGTCGCCCTCCAGAAACGGCTCGTCCGCAGGATCGGCGTCGCTGGTCAGCAGCGTGGCGCTCAGCGCATCGGTGCGGGCGATGAGCACGGTGGGCACGCCGCAGACGTCGGCGGCCAGCCGCGCCGCGACCAGCATCCGGACGAAGTGACCCGTCGGCACCAGGACCTTGCCGCCGAGGTGGCCGCACTTCTTCTCCGACGAGAGCTGGTCCTCGAAGTGCACGCCCGCAGCTCCCGCCTCGATCATCGCCTTCATCACCTCGAAGGCATTCAGCGGCCCGCCGAAGCCGGCCTCCGCGTCCGCGACGATCGGAGCGAGCCAGTACGTGCCGGTGTCCCCCTCTGCCGCGTGGATCTGGTCGGCGCGCAGGAGCGCGTTGTTCAGGCGCCGCACGAGCGCCGGCCCGCTGTTCGAGGGGTACAGGCTCTGGTCCGGGTACGTGTGCCCGGCCAGGTTCGCGTCGGCGGCGACCTGCCAGCCGCTCAGGTAGATCGCCTTGAGACCGCCCTTGACCATCTGCACCGCTTGGCCGCCGGTGAGCGCGCCCAGCGCGGGCACGTACTCCTCGGTGCGCAGCAGCTGTCGGAGCCGCTCGGCCCCGAGCCGCGCCAGAGTGTGCTCGACGTGGACCGTCCCCCGCAGGCGCTCCACGTCCTCGACGGTGTACGGGCGCTCGATGCCCTCCCAGCCGTAGCCGTTACTCCCCATCGTCTCCCCTCTCCAGGTGGTCATAGGCGGGCAGGGTCAGGAACTCGACGAACCGTTCGCCAAGCGCGACCTGCTCGAAGAGCTCCCGCGCCGTGTCCTCGCCCTCGGCCTCGCGAGTGAGGCGGAGGACGTGCTCGCGCTCGAAGTGGCCGTGCCGAACCCACTGCCATACCTGCGAGCGCGCGATCTCGGCCGTCGCAGTGTCCTCCATCAAGTTGTGAATGGCGACCGCGCCGCCGCCGCGCAACCAGGCCGAGAGGTACAGGATCGCGACGTCGACATCGTCGCGCAGCCCCTCCTCGGTGATGCCGCCCCGTGTGGCGGGAAGGTCGAGCAGTTCCGCCGCGGAGACCTCCACGTCTTCCCTGAGCCGGTCGACCTGGTTCGGCCCCTCCCCGAGCACGCTGTCGAATTCCTCGGTTGCGACGGAGACAAGGTCCGGGTGTGCGACCCACGTCCCGTCGAAGCCGTCAGCCGCCTCGCGCCGCTTGTCCTCGCGTACCTTTGCGACGGCCCGCTCGTTCAGCTCGGGGTCGCGTCGGCTCGGGATGAAGGCCGCCATCCCACCCATCGCGTGCGCGCCGCGACGGTGGCAGGTATGCACGAGCAGCTCGGTGTACGCACGCATGAACGGCGCGGTCATCGTCACCGTGTTCCGATCGGGGAGCACGAACTCGGGCCGGTGACGGAAGGTCTTGATCACGCTGAACATGTAGTCCCAGCGCCCCGCGTTGAGCCCGGCTGCGTGCTCGCGCAGCTCCCAGAGGATCTCGTGCATCTCGAAGACCGCGAGCACGTGCTCGATCAGCACCGTCGCGCGGATCGCCCCGCGAGGGAGGCCGAGTGCATCTTCGGAGTACGTGAACACGTCGTTCCAGAGCCGCGCCTCGAGATGGCTCTGGAGCTTTGGCAGGTACAGCCACGGTCCGGCACCGCGCTCGAGCAGCCGCCGTCCGTTGTGGAAGAGATAGAGGCCCGTGTCGAAGAGGCTCGCCGAGACGGGCGCGCCGTCGACGAGGAGGTGCCGCTCCTGCAGGTGCCAGCCCCGCGGCCGGACAAGGAGCGTCGCCGTCTCGGCGTGCAGGCGGTAAGCCTTCTCCGTCGTCTCGAAGTCGATCCGCCGCTCGATCGCGTCGATGAGGTTCGCCTGGCCCCCGACCATGTTCGCCCAGGTGGGTGAGTTCGCGTCCTCGAAGTCGGCCATGAACATGCGGGCGCCGGAGTTGAGGGCGTTGATCACCATCTTGCGGTCGGTCGGTCCCGTGATCTCGACGCGACGGTCACGCAGGCCGCGAGGAACAGGCTCGATCATCCACTCGGTTTCGCGGATCTCGCGCGTTTCGGGCAGAAAGTCCGGGAGCTCGCCGGCGTCGATCCGCGCCTGACGCGCCGCGCGCGCCGCGAGCACGTCCCGGCGTCTAGGACCGAAGCGCCGCTCGAGCTCAGTCACGAAGGCGATGGCATCCGGCGCCAGGACCTCCTCGGCGCGCGGTGCGACAGCGCGGGCGAGCTTGGCTGCCGGAGCCACCGTCACTCGTTCTCGTGGTCCCGCTCGCAGAACTCCGGGCACGTGCACGGCGCGGTCTCCGCCCCGGTGAGCACGTAGGCGAGGCGGGAGCTCGGGCGGCGGTCTCGACCGACGATCCGGACGTGAGCTACCCCATTGCCGTTCTTCCCTTCGTTCCTGTCTCCTTGGCGGAGCTTCGAGAGCAAGCGGTTCATGGTCGTCAACCCTTCCACATTTCGGATCCGAAGTCCAGTCCTATGTGGAAGTTTCGATACCTTTCTGGGCCAAGCACCTCGGTTCTGGATCCCACAGCGGCACCCGCATCGACATGAGATAGTCGGCCCCGTGCTCGACCCGGACCTCGCCGCGGTTCTGCTTGCGTTCGCGTTCGCCGGCGCGCTGGGGCTGCCCGGGCTGCGCAAGGCGCTCCGGCGCGGCGAGCGGTACTGCGTCAAATGCGGGCGCCGGATCCTCCTGGGCCAGCGAACGTGCGACTGCGACTGAAGGTCGACAGGCCGAACCGCGAGGACCTGCGCGTGTTCGGCGGCTACTGCCTCGCCGCGGCGGTGTACATCGCTATCGGCGTCGCCTACGTCGACTTCCTGCTCTCGTTCTGGGTCGGCCTCGCCTACCTGGTGCTCGTCGCGTGGCTCCTGCCCACGGCCGTTCGGCGCCTCCGATGAGCTGGGTCGCACACGACCTCGAGCCGTACGCGATCCAGAAGCACACGAAGCTGAAGCTGGCCTTCGTGCCGCTGCTGATCGGCTCGTACTCGCCGGACATGATGACCAAGTGGTTCGTCTACGGGATCCACCTCGGCCCGTGGGACCTGAAGGCAAGCGATCCGGCGCAGTTCCACCGCGGCTGGCCCGGGTTCGGCTTCACGCACTCGTTCATCTACGGCATCGCGATCGCGCTGATCTTCTGGAAGGTCTTCGGCAGCAAGCTCTGGGCGGTCAGCTTCCTGGTCGGCCAGGCGGCACACGCGCTCACGGACGCCGGCGACACCGTCGGGACGATGCTGCTCTTCCCCTGGACCTTCCACTTCCACATCGACGCCTGGGCCTACGCGGGGCAGACAGGGCGCATGACCGACGCGGCCGCATATTTCAGCGGCCTCGGCGGCATGTGGGACCTCGTGTGGATCGTGTACGGCCTCTTCAGCTGGCGCGTCCTCACGAGCCGCTACTTCGACGACTACATCTACCGCGCCGACGCGTTCTGGCCGTGGCTGAACCGCGTGGTTCCGCGCGGCGCGCTGATCACGCTCTACCGCGCGGCCTTCTTCTACGGCACCTCGCGCTGGATCGCGTGGACGATCTGGGCCCACGTCGTCCACCACTACCCGTACGACCTGAGCTGGGGCGGCCCGCACTGGGTTCCCGCGGCGCACCCATAGCTACTGCGAAGCGAGCGCGACGATCCCGTAGGTCACGGCGAACCCGGTGAGCGTCAGTGCAACCCGCAGCGGTGAGGTGCGCGCGTGGGCCGCCGGAAGCAGGTCCGAGGCGCCGACGTAGAGGAAGAACCCCGAGTAGAGCGCGAGCAGGTACGCGAGGCTCTCGTCGGAGACCGAGACCAGCGTCCCGACGATCGCCCCAAAGAAGGGCGCGATCGCGTCGGCCGCGAGCCAGCGCAGCGCCTGGCTCCGCTCTCCGTGCTGGCGGAGGACGAACATGACCGTGTTGAGGCCGTCCGCGAAGTCGTGGCTGATCACTGCGACGAAGACCAGGAAGCCCGTGAGCGTGTCGACTCCGAACGCCAGGCCGATTCCCAACCCGTCGACGAAGCTGTGCACCGACAGCGCGCCGGCTCCGAGCGCCCCCACACGCCGGTGCGCCCGCGCCTGCTCGGGGTCGTCACGGTGGTGCAGCACGAGGGCGCGCTGGAAGAAGAAGAACAGGAGGAACCCCGCCGCGACGAGCGTCGTCACGCGGCGCGGGTCGTCGATTCCGGAGATCGCCTCCGGGAGCACGTCGAAGAGGGCGACGCCGACCACCACGCCGCCGCTGAGCGCGAGGACGGTCTCGAGGTGAGCCCGCAGCCGGAGCGCCAGGAAGCCGCCGAGCAGCGTCGAGAGCACCGTGCAGAGCGAGAGGGGAATCGCGATCCAGCTCACGCGCAGTCCTCGCAGATGCCGTAGAGGTCGGCATCGTGGCGCTGCACGACGAAGCCGTGCCGGCGGCGGACCTCCATCACCGGCGGCGCGGCGCACAGCTCCGTCTCCTGGATGGCGCCGCACGAGACGCAGACGAGATGGTGGTGGTGGCCCGGCTCGCAGGCGATGAAGCGGCCGCGGTCGAGCCGGCGGACGCGCTCCTCGGCCTCGAGCAGCGCGAGCGTCCGGTAGACGGTCGCGAGGCTGACCGGCGAAGCCTCGCGGGCCGCGCTCCAGAGCTCTTCGGCGGTGAATGCGTGCTGCCGCGATTCGACGAGCTCTGCGAGCAGCTGACGCTGGCGGGTATTCCTCCGCGGCATCGTCCCGCGGAGCTTACTGCAAATGCTTCTCATTCTCAGGTGGCGCGTCGAGTGTCTTCGCGCCAGCTGCTGTGCAACCATCAGCGGCGTGCGACGGCGCGCGCTCCTCGGCCTGGTGGCGGCGACGTGCTCGCTTGCCCTGGCCCCGAGCGCATTCGCCGGGATCGCCGAGATCCGCGACGCACAGGGCCATCTCGTCGCAGCGGCGGGCCGCGGCTCGTTCGCTTCGGTGCAGGACGGCGGCTGGGCGCTTCGCTTCGACGCCGCCTCCAGCAGCGCGCGCGGGGTCTCGGTCACCGGCGTCTCACTGGCGGGCGGTGCCGTCTACGCCGAGCGCATCTTCGTCCCTGCGCACGGGCTCCGCGGCGCTCGCGTCGCCGGCCTGACGGTGAACGGGAAGGCGGTCACGGCACGGCCCAACACGCTCGTGCCGCTGGGGCCGTCGAGCTACCTGGTCGTGCTCCAGGAAGCGGTCGTCCCGGGCGAGGGCAGCGGCATCGTCGGCCTGCGCCTCGTCGCCGGCGACCCGTCGCTCGGGCTCGACCCAGGCTCGCAGGTGCTCGTCGGCCTCGCGCGCGCCGCCCGGCCCGCGGTTCACCCGCATCGCGCCTCGCGGCTCTCCTGGCTCGCGCTCGGCGTCACCGGCCACGGTGCCGACACGGGCTACGACGAGCTCGTCATGCGGGACGCTCAGCTGCTCGGGGTCGACATTCCCTCGGGCGGGTCGACGGGCGCGAAGGCCGTGCGGATCGCGTTGCAGTACCTCGGCGTCCCGTACCTCTGGGGCGGCGCCGACCCGCTCACCGGCTTCGACTGCTCGGGCCTGACGATGTACGTCTACGCGCAGCTCGGCATCCATCTCACCCACTACACCGGGTCGCAGTTCTACGAAGGCGCCCGTGTGCCGCCCTGGGCGCTCGAGCCGGGCGACCTCCTCTTCTTCGAGCCGAGCGCGCGAGGCCCGCAGCACGAGGGGATCTACATCGGCGGCGGCCGCTTCGTCCAGGCGCCGCACACCGGCGACGTGGTCAAGGTCTCTTCGCTAGCGGAGCCGGGCTACGCCTTCGGCTTCGTCGGCGCGGTCAGGCCGTTCGCGGCATAGGCCTGCGGGAGCCAGGCGTTCGCCTGGCTCGCCGCAGTTGCGTCGAATGCCTCTTGAGGGGGAGAGCATCTGACGCGCTCCCGATGGTACCTCCCGCGAGCTCGGCGAGAGGCTCAGTCGCCCGAGCGCGTCCCTGTGAGCAGCTGGCGAAAGGCGGCGTACTGGCCCGCCTTGCCGACCGTGACGAGCGTGTCGCCGCGCTGGATCACATCGTCCGGGCGGGCGCCGGTGACCGGCTCCGGCTCGCGCAGGATCGCGATGACCGTGATGCCGGTCTTGGCGCGGAAGCCGCTCTCGGCGAGTGTCTTGCCGATCCACGGGCTCGTGTCCGGGACCGGCTCCCACTCGATCAGCAGCTCGCCCAGCGCCATCTCGAGGTCCTCGACGATCTTCGGCCGCTCGAAGGCGCCGCCGATCACCGCTCCCAGCTGGCGCGCCTCGTCGTCGTCCAGCGCGATCACCGCGCGCGGCTCGTCCTCGCTCGCGCGTGGGAAGACGTACAGCTCACGCTTCCCGTCGTTGTGGACGATCACGGAGAGCCGCCCGCCCCCCGCGAGCCCGAGCGTGAACTTCGTCCCGATCCCCGGCAGCCGCGTCTCACGCAGGTCGAGGGCCATTCCGCCTCCAGTCTACGAACAGTCGCCGGCCGATCGCCTTCGATTCCTTCATCAGCACCACGCCCAGCGTTGCGGTGACCAAGACGTAGAGCCCGGCGAAGGCCGCGAGCTTGACGTGCGTCGCGTCCGAGATGCGCGGGTTCTGCTCGGCGATCTGCGCCAGGATGATCGTGAACTCGCCGTGAGCTACGAGCGCCGCGCCCACGTTCAGGCTCTGGCGGTCGGCGTAACCGCTCACGAACCCGGCGGCGAAGCCACCGCCGACCTTCCCGACCACGCTCACGACCACCGCCAGCGCGAGCAGCCAGGCGACGCTCTCGAGTTTCCCCACGTCGATCGAGAGCCCGAAGACGAAGAAGAAGAGGGCCGCGAAGACGTCGCGGAAGCTGAAGAAGCGCTCCTCGATCTCCTCCCGCACCGACGTCTCGGAGAGCACGACCCCGGCCATCAGCGCTCCGACCGCCTCGGAGACGCCGATCTCCTTGGCCAGTGCGGCGGACCCGACGAGGAACGCGAACGTCGCGAGGAGAAAGAATTCACGCGGCAGCCAGTCGAGGAAGCGGTCGATCGGGCCGGTCAACCACTTCGAGATCGCCAGGGCGGCCGCGATGAACGCGATCGCCTTGGCGACGATCGCGAGCGTGTCGGCCGCTGCGCCGCCGCCCCCGGAGGCGAATGCGAGCACGAACCCGATCACGAGGTCTTCGGCGACGAGGATGGCGAGCACGAGGTCGGTCTCGTCGTCGGCCAGGCGGCGAAAGTCGATCAACCCCTTGACGGTGACCGCGCTCGAGGAGACGTAGACCGCCGCGGCGAGGATGAGGCCGGCAGGGCTGAAGCCGAATGCGGCCAGCCCGACGAGCAGCCCGAGCGCGCCGTTCACGACCAGGTCGATCGCGCCTCCGAAGAGCGCGAGCCAGCGGCTGCGTGCGATCCGGCCGATGGTGAACTCGAGCCCGAGGAAGAAGAGGAGGAAGACCAGGCCGATCTCGGCGACGAAGTCGGTCACCTCGGACGGCTCGATGATGCTCAGCACCTTCGGCTCGTGCGGCCCGAGCAGCAGGCCGGCGAGCAGGTAGGCCGGGATCGCCGAGATCCCGACGCGGCTGGCCACGAGACCGAGGCCCCCGAGCAGGGCCACCGTGACCGACAGCTGCGCGAGCGTCACCCGCGGCGATCGTACCCGCCCACGGCTCGGGCTTAGGATGCCTCCCATCGATCCATCCACCGCTCCGATCACGCAGGAGCGAACGCTGCGCTGCAGCCCACAGCGCGCGTTCGACGTCTACACCGGCCGCATCGGCGAGTGGTGGGATCCGCGCTACACCGCGAATCCGGCGACGCTCGAGGCGGTGACGATCGAGCCGCGCGCCGGCGGGCGCGTGTACGCGACGCACAGCGATCTCGGTGAGCTGGACTGGGGCGAGGTGACGGTGTGGGAGCCGGGCGAGCGGCTCGTGCACACGTTCACGCTCGCGCAGGACCCCGCGCACCCCTCCGAGGTCGCGGTCGAGTTCGCCGAGGCCGACGGCGGCTGCACCGTCAGGCTCGCGCACGGCGGCTGGAACGAAGCCAACGTCGCCGTGCGGGAGAAGTTCGGCGACTGGGGCCTGTTGCTCGAGGGGTTCGCTGAGCTCGCGGAGCGGCCCTAGCGCCCGAACCAGTCGTCGAGCGGCACGCGCGCCGACAGCACGTCGAAGTCACCCTCGTCGCGCAGCGAGCTCGCAGCGTCCGCGAGAGCCTTCGCGGCGACCCAGGTGAGCGCACCGCCGACGCTCACGCGCTGCGCGCCCGCCTCGGCCACCTCGGCGAAGGTCACCCCCGGCAGCGCGAGCACGTTCACCGGCCTGCCGACGGCCCCGCAGAGAGTGCGAATCTCTTCGACCGTCCGCAAGCCCGGCGCGTAGAGGACGTCGGCGCCCGCGGCCTCGTACGCCTGCAGGCGTGCGATCGTGTCGTCGAGGTCGGGGTTGCCGCGGATGTGGTTCTCGGCGCGGGCGGTGAGCATGAACGGGAAGTCGAAGGAGCGCACCACCTCGACCGCGGCCGCAATGCGCTCGACGGCGTGGGCGAGCTCGTAGATCCGCCCGTCCGGGTCGTAGTCCTCGATCGAGCCGCCGACCGCTCCGGCCGCTGCGGCACTGGCCACCGCCCGTGCAGCGTCCTCGGGCGCCCGGCCGTATCCGTTCTCGAGGTCGACCGAGAGCGGCAGCGACGTCGCGGCATCGACGGACGCCACGTGGGCTGCCACGTCCTCGAGAGTCGCCGCCCCGTCGAGGCGCCCGAGCGTGAAGGCGAACCCCGAGCTGGTCGTCGCCAGCGCGCGGAAGCCGAGCGCCTCGAGCACGCGCCCGGAGCCGGCGTCCCACGGGTTCGGGATCAGGAACGGCTCAGCCTCGTGCAGCGCGGCGAAGGCCGCCCCCTTTTCCCG
>JBKPFI010000342.1:0-5215 GCA_046728775.1 Actinomycetota bacterium
CAGCCGACCCGTCACGGTGTCTGACACGGAGCCGCCTCGCGCGACGGCCCTGGCTTGCAGGGAAAGTCACACTCTCGCCGCGGAGGCGTTACGGATTCGCGTCTGTGTCTGACACCGGGTTTAGGCGCTGAGCCACTCGCGCAGCTCGGTGTGGCGCTCCGCGGCAGCCGCGCCCCCGAGCTCCGCGCGCAGCTCGCCTGCGGTGCCGTACCGCTCCGCGACGACGTCGTGCGTGTGGATCGTCTCCAGGTTCACCTGGCGCGAGAGCAGGAAGTCCGCATCGTCGAGCCCCGGGTAGGCCGCGAGCGTGTCGCGCAGCGCGACGCGCACCGAGTCCTCGACGAAGCGCGGCTGCAGGTGGGCGTGCTCCACGACGAAGAGCTCGTCCGGGCGCTTCAGCAGCTCGTACACCGGGGAGCTCATCGACCCCTCGACGATGCGCACCAGCTGCTCGGCGTTCACGGCCGTCTCCGTGCCGACGAACAGCGTCCCGCGCCCGCGCTGGTTATGCGTCGCAAGCGGCACGAGCTCGAGGATCCGCTCCACGTCGAGATCCGAGAACCCGGCGTCGCCGAGCCGCTCGGCCGCGCGCTCGCGCACGAGGCCCTGCGCGCACGGGCAGGCGTTGATGCCCGTCGCCTCGACGCCGACCAGCCGGCGCGTCCGCTCCTCCGAGGCCGCTGCAAGGCCGATCAGCGAGACCATCTCCTGCGTCGCCATCCCGGTCACGGGCGTCTCGCGCTCGAGCGGGTAGCGCGCGACGATCCGCACCTCGGCCCGCAGCGCCTGCTGCCGCTGGACGATGTGAGCGGCGATGTGCTCGGCGAGGTTCTCGACCAGGAGCGCCTCGCCGATCACGACCTCCTCGATCGCCTCCTCGAACAGCTCCGGGAAGCGCGACATGTGCACACCGCGCGCGTGGTCGAGGTCGACAGTGCAGTCGATCTCGGCTGCGATCAGCTTCTCCGCGCCACCGTGGCTGATCCGGATCGCCTTCTGGACGCCGCGCACCCCGGCGCGGGAGAGCCCGAGCGGCACCTCGGAAGGCGCAGCCTGCAGGTCGTGTGCTAGAAGCTGCCGAGTCTCGTCCACGGCGACAACGCTACCAACGTCCTCTTGGCAGAAGACCCACAGTTCGCGCGGCTCGTGATGCTGGCGTGCCACGACCTCCGCACGCCGCTCGCGACGGTCCACGGCTTCGCGAACACGCTCGCCCGGGCCGAAGGGCTCGACGAGACCTCGGCGCGCTACGTCCAGATGATCGAGTCGGCCTCGGGACAGCTCGCGGAGCTGATCGACGAGCTCTCCGTCGCCGCGCGGCTCGCCGCCGGGCGGTATGACCCGCCGCTGCGCGCGGTCGACACGCTCGAGCTGGCGCGATCGGCGGCGGATCGGCTCGGCGACGACCGGGTCGCCGTCGCCGGCGAGAGCGTCGAGGTCGAGCTCGACCCGGACGCGGTCGAGCGGGCCGTCGGCGCGCTCGCCCGCTGTGCGCTCCGGCACGGCGGGCTCGAGCGGGTGGAGCTCGAGGTCCACGGCGCCGAGCTCGCGCTCTCGCCCGTGACGCCCGCCTCGGCGCCCGTCGTGCTGGGCGAGGATCTGCGCGACCTCGGGGCGGCCGTCGCCGTCCGGCTCATCCGAGCACGTGGCGGGAGCGTCGAGCTCGACGGCGAGACGCTTCGAGTCCGCCTGGCGTGAGCGGCCGGCCGGTCAACGTCGACGACTTCGAAGAGGCAGCGCGCGAGCGGCTCGAGCCGGGCGTCTACGGCTACATCGCCGGAGGCGCGGGCGATGAGCAGACGTTGCGGGCGAACGCCGCCGCCTTCTCGCGCTGGGAGCTGAGGCCGCGCGTGCTGGTGGACGTCGGGAGCGTCTCCGCGGCGACCACCGTGCTCGGAACCGAGGTCGCGCTGCCGGTGCTCGTGGCGCCGACGGCCTTTCTGCGGCTCGCCGATCCGGAGGGGGAGCGCTCGGTCGCACGCGCGGCTGCCGCCGCCGGGACGGTGGTGACGCTCGCCACGCTCTCCAGCGTCACGCCCGCGGAGCTCGCCGAGGCCGCTCCGGACGCTCGGCGCTGGTTCCAGCTCTACTGGTCGCGCGACCGCGGGTTCACGCGCGGCCTGGTCGAGGCGGTCGTGGAAGCCGGCTTCGAGGCGCTCGTGCTGACCGTCGACTTGCCGGTGCCCGGACGCCGGGAGCGCGACCTGCGTGCCGGCTTCGCGCTGCCGGAGGACCTCCCTCTGCCGAACATCCCGTTCCGGGTGCAGGGCGAAGGCTTCCAGACCGCCCTGCTAGAGGCCGTCGACGACACGCTCACCTGGCGCGACCTCGAGTGGCTGCGCTCGGTGTGCCCGCTCCCGATCGTGGTCAAGGGGATCCTGACCGCCGAGGACGCGCTGCTCGCGGCGGAGCACGGCGCCGTTGCCGTGGTCGTCTCGAACCACGGCGGCCGGCAGCTCGACGGCGTGCCCGCGGCGCTCGACGTCCTGCCCGAGGTGGTCGAAGCGGTCGGCGAGCGGGTCGAGGTGCTTCTGGACGGCGGCGTTCGCCGGGGCACCGATGTGCTGAAGGCGCTCGCCCTCGGCGCCCGCGCGACGCTTTCGGGCCGGGCCATCCTCTGGGGTCTCGCGGCGGGAGGTGAGGAGGGAGCCGGCCAGGTGCTAGCCCTCCTTCGCGACGAGATCGAACTGGGCCTGAAGCTGCTCGGCTGCCCGTCGCCTGCGGACGTGACCGCGAGCCACGTGAAGCGAGCGGCCATATGATCCGGCGCATGCGCGAAGGCACACTGACCGCCGCCGGAGGGAGAACGCTTGCCTACGTCGAGCGCGGCCCGGCGGACGGCACCCCGGTGATCCTTTCCCACGGCACTCCCGGCAGCCGGTTGGCCCGGCACCCGGATCCGGAGATCTACGAGCGCCACGGCGTGCGCGTGGTCGCCTACGACCGGCCGGGCTACGGCCGCTCGGATCCGCAGCGAGGTCGATCGGTGTCCGACGCGGCCGCCGACATCGCCGCGATCGGCGACGAGCTCGGCTTCGAGCGCTTCGGGGTCGTCGGCGGCTCCGGCGGCGCGCCGCATGCGCTGGCCTGCGGCGCGCTTCTCGGCGACAGGGTCACGCGAGTCGGAGCTCTGGTTACCCCTGCGCCGTTCGAAGAGGGGTTCGACTTCTTCGAGGGCCTCGCCGATCTGAACGTCAAGGAGTTCGGCGCCGCGCTCGACGGTGAGGCGGCGATCGAGGCCTTCCTGCAGCCGTATGTCGACACGATCCGCTCCGACGTCGATTCCGTGATCGAGGAGATGCTGACCGAGCTGCCCGAGATCGATGGCGAGCGGGCGTCGAAGCCTGAAACCCGCGCGATCATGAGGGAGTCGTGGGTCGAGGCCGTTCGTCAGGGCTCGCGCGGATGGGCGGACGACGATCTCGCCTTCGCGAAGCCGTGGGGCTTCGAGCTGGAGGACGTGAGCGCCGAGACACGCGTGTGGCAGGGCGAGCTGGACGTCCTTACCCCGCGCCCGCACGGTGAGTACGTCGCCTCGCGTCTCCCGAACGCGCGCTTCGAGCTCCTCGAGGGTGGCGGCCACTTCCTCGAGGAGGAGTGGAGCGTGGTCTTCGCCTGGCTGACCGCGGGCGCCACCGAAGCGGGCGCGACGGCGGCCGGCTCTTAGCCGGAGCCTCACAGACGCGCTGCTTGGCTGGTCGGAGTTCCGGCAAGGAAGCTCCGCGCCTTACATCGGCGCAGTGAATCTCACCGCTAGGACAAGGAAAGCGCGCGCTCCAGGTCGGCCCGGTCAAACGGCCCGCCGTGCGTCGCGAGCACGTGCTCGACAGGCACCTCGAGCAGCGGACGCAAGGCTTCGACGACCTGCTCCCGCCTCTTGTCCGGACGCAGCCACCGGGGGTTGATCTCGAGCCCGCGACCGAAGTCGACGAGCGTGTCGCCGGCGACGACCATGCCCCGGCTCTCGATCCAGAGCACCATGTCGTTCGGCTTTTGTCCCGGGAACGCCTCGACACCGAAGTCCAGTCGGTCGCCCGCCGAGTACAGGTGCGCCTCGCCTTTCCCCTCCTTCAGGAGCCAGACGACGTCGGGGCTGCCGTCGACCGCCTGCTCGGCGGTGAGGCCGTACGTCTGCATGAGGTGTTCCGCGGTATCGGGCAGAGGCGTGAACACGGGCACGCCGAGCCGCTCGACCAGGCTCTGCGTGTCGCGCTCGTGCCACGGCGCGGTCAGCACGACCGCCGTCTCACGCTCGCCGGCGAGCTTCTCGACCTCGCTCGGTGGGGCGATCGGGTCGAAGAGCAGCAGGTGCTCGCCGTCGTCGATCGCGTACGACGAGACCATCTGATCCCACGGCTCGCTCGGCCTCCACTGCGGGTGCTGCGCCCGCCAGTGCCAGACACCTGGTCGCAACGCCCGCACGCCGCGATCGTATTGGATGCCTGCAAACTGGCGCGCTGTCGTGGCCAACTGGGTGGACGCGAATCGGGAAGCGGTCGAGGCGCTTGCCGTATGCCGGATCAGGAACGCTTTGTGAGCGGTGTCGGCGAGTCAGTCAACAGGTTCAGCCGCGTCCGCCAGCGTTCAGGAATGTCACTCTCGGCGGCAACAGCCGTTGGCGCTGCAGATTTCGAAGGCGACGGCTGCCGCAGCCGCCGTAAGATCGGCGCGATGGCTGACTCTCCAGTGGTTCCAGTCGCCGAGGCCCCGAACTGGGCTGCGAGTCGCTTTGGCATTTCGCCGGATCGGCTCGACATGCGGATCATGCGCGGCGTCGTGGGATGCGAGCACGTGGGCATCACGTACATGACGTTCGGGCCGGAGCGACCCCTCACAGTTGGGCATCGCCATCCGCCCGGAGGTGAGGAGGTCTACGTCCTCGTCTCGGGGACCGCCGAAATAAAGATCGAGGATCAGGTCTTCACGATGGAGGCCCCGGCTGCCGTGCGGGTGCCGAGCGAGCAATTCCGAGCCATTCGCGCCACTCGCAGTCGCCCCGCGGTCTTCGTCGTCGCCGGTTATCCAATCGAGGATCCTGAACAGACCGAGTTCCTCGCGGGTTTCTGGCCGGCAGACTGATAACGGCGACGTGACCTACCACCGCCTAGCGTCGCCTGCGCCAAGCGTGCGGGAGTGGCTGGCACCCGGCGGTGCCCCGGATCGCTCACGAGCCGGCGCCTTGCGGCGCGATCTTGCGATGCGATGACAGCGGGGG
>JBKPFI010000062.1:0-7886 GCA_046728775.1 Actinomycetota bacterium
GCTTTAGCAGGTCGGCCGTTTCCAGGCGGATCGACCGGTCGTGGGCGCCTGCCTCCAGCACGACGGCGTGCTGGTCGGTGACGCGCACGTCGACGAGCACGCGGTCGCGACTCGCGCCGCCGAACGGCGGCACGGCTCCGACCTCGAAGTCGGCGTAGTCGCGAGCGAGCTCGTCCTCGCTTGCAAGGTGAATGCTCTTTCCGCCTTCGACGTGGTCGCGCACCTTGCGCAGGTCGATGCGTTCTGAGGCCGGCAGGACGACGCGGACATGGCCCTCGGGCG
The DNA here is from genome assembly GCA_046728775.1 of Actinomycetota bacterium. Classification (GTDB taxonomy): domain Bacteria; phylum Actinomycetota; class Thermoleophilia; order Gaiellales; family Gaiellaceae; genus AC-32. The sequence goes on from JBKPFI010000062.1 coordinate 283, forward strand.
CGTCCAGCACGAGCGTCTTCGCAACCGCCTTGGGCGGCAGCCCGAGCGCGTCGGCCTCGTCGGACGCGCGCACGGTATGCGGGTGCGTGAGCAGTTCGTACTCGACGCCGGCCCGGTCGAGGACGCTGGTCAGATCCGCCATCGCCGACCGTAGGATCGCCGATCCGGCCCGTGGGCGCCAGCCGCGTAAGCTGATCGCCGTGCCCGTGACGGTCGACGATGTACGCCGCTTCGCGAGCACGCTTCCTCGTAGCAGCGAGGGGCTCGTGCGCGGCCAGGTGAAGTTCCGCATCGGGCGGATCGTCTACCTCGCACTGTCGCGCGACGGCTCGACGATGGGCTTCGCGTTCCCGAAGGAGTGGCGAACCGCGCTCGTCGAGACCGAGCCGGAGAAGTTCTCGCTCCCGAGCGAGTCCGACCTGCGCTACCACTGGGCTCACGTCCGGCTCGCCGCGATCGACGCGGACGAGATGCGCGCGCTCGTCGAGGACGCCTGGGCGTTCTGCGTCCCGAAGAGCGTCGCCGAGGACTACGCCGCGGCGAAGGGCCACTGCTAGGAATACACCGTGGTTCCCGAGGCCGGTCTCGAGGTCGCGACGGGTTGCTGCCGAAGTGAACGCTGAGATCACGGACACCCAGGTCGAGCAGTTCCGGGACGAGGGGTTCTTCGTCTTGGAGGACGTCCTGCCGCCGACCGACCTCGACGCGCTCCGAGGCGAGTGCGACCGGCTCGTGGCCGAGCGCGACCGCGAGATGGATCGCCTCGGCGTCGACGCGATCGATCTCGATCACCGCGGGAGCCGCTACTTCATCCACGCGTACGGGCAGAGCCCCGCCCTCGAGCGGTTCCTCTTCTCGGACCTGATGGCGAAGATCGCAAGGGCGGCTCTCGGGCCCGAGGTCTATCTGTTCAACGAGCAGTTCGTCGTCAAGGCCGCCGAGCGAGGGATGAAGTTCGGCTGGCACCAGGACTCCGGCTTCATCCCCTACCCACACGGCCCTTACCTGACCTGCTGGATCGCGCTCGACGGCGCGACCGAGGCGAACGGGACCGTGTATCTCCTGCCCTACCAGCGCGCCGGCACCCGCGAGGTCGTCGAGCACGTCCGCGACGAAGAGACGAACGACCTGGTCGGCTACTTCGGCGACGACCCAGGCGACCCGGTGATCGTGCCCGCCGGCAGCATCGCGTGCTTCTCGAGCACGCTTTTCCACCGCAGCGGCCCGAACACGACCGACGAAGTACGTCGCGTCTACGTCGCCCAGTACTCGGCCGAGCCGATCTTCAGCGAGGACGGCTCACGGCCGAGGCACCTCGCCGAGCCGTTCGACGGGCGCTGAGCAAGCGCGCTACGGTGTCGGGGCGCACGCGAAAGGAGGGGCTGGAATGTGCTGGTCGAAGCACGAGCGTGAGCAGTGGGAGCGCGAGCGGCGCGCGGCCGAGGAAGAGGCCGAGCGGATCCGGCTCGTATCCGCGACCGAGCCCGCAGAGGAGCCCGAGCCCGTCGCCGAGAGCGACGAGCGCGAGCCCGAGCTCGTTCGCGGCTGAGTCTGAGGCGGCCGTCCGCGGCGCCGCGGGCGCCCGCTACCCCTCGCGGCGGTGGCCGGCGGCGAGCTCCTCGAGCGCCGAGGTGTCGATCGCCTCCGGCGGGATCACAACCACGCGGACCGGCGTCGTCGCCCAGACACTCGCCGTGCGCTTGCCGCCTTCCAGCAGCGCGCGCTCGCCGAGCAGCGCGCCGGGGCCGACCTCGGCGACCTCCTCTCCGTCGACCTCGACGTCGACGACGCCGTCGAGCAGCAGGAACAGCTCCCGCCCCTCCTCGCCCTGCTTCATCAGCGCCTCGCCCTGGTCGAGCGCGCGGCGCTCGAGCTTCGCACCGCTGCGCATGACCGAGGCCGATAGCTCGCGCTCGAGCTCCGACTCAACCGCCATCGCGAGCGCCGGGGCGTCCTCCTCGCCCCAGGGCGTGTTCTTGCCGTGCGCCTCGCGGTACCAGCGCCCGAAGTCGATCGTGCCCGACTTCTCGACAAGCACGCCGTCGGCGTCGTAGATCCAGTGGCGCGGAAACGGGCTTGCGCCCACGAGCCGGTGCTCTGAAGAGCCGTCGGCGTTGATCGTCAGCTCGAGCGTCGTCCAGCCCAGCGCCGGCTTGAGACGCATGAAGGGTTTCCCGATCACGCGTCTCGGCGCCGGCAGGCCCATATGGCCGCCGGCCGACTGGACGAACGTGACCGAGCTGTCGCCCACGTCGGGCTCGGCCTGGATGAGCGGATATTGGACGGCCGGGAAGTCGACGTCGCGCCGGCCGAGCTTCAGCTGCATGGTGCCGCTACGCGCACCTCCGGAGTAGCCGTGGTCGACGATCTCGACGTCGTCGACCTCGATCCAGGCGCGCAGCTCGTTGGCCTCGCGGAAGAGGTCGTTCTCGTGCAGCGCATCGAGGTCGATCAGGCGGTCGGGCGGCGGGTCGTCGTAGCGCGCCACGCCCCAGCGAAAGGGCAGCTTCGGCATGCCCTCGACCGCCTCCGACGGGATCCACGTCAGTGATGTCACGGACGACTCAACGCGCACTGGTGCCTCCTCGGGGTTGGCCGCGTGGCGACGCTACTCGCGCCACGGCGCAAATTCAACGTCGAGCCGCTCGTGCCCTGAGGGGCGGCGCTACTCGGAGCTGTTGTTGCGGCGCTTGCGCACGAACGTCGCCGCGCCGACGGCTCCGGCCACCCCGGCGGCCACGAGGCCCGCCGCGGACGCGTTCGGACGACCGCCCTCGACGGACGGCGCCGCCGATTTCGCCCTGCGCTTCGCCATGCGCTTGCCGACCTTCCAGGTCGCCCAGCCGAGCACGGCATTCCTGCGGTTCACGATGGTCACGGCCCTGTTCTACCAGCTACGAGGGCTGTGCGAAACCTCGGCCTAGCGGCCGGACTTGCCGTGCGTCGGCGGCGCTTCGGCGCTGCCGTCGTCCGCGGGCGGAGGCGGAGTTTTCTTGCCGCGTTCGGGCGGCGGCTTGTGCTCCTTCGGAGGTTTCGGCGGTGGCTTGTGATGACCGCGGTTCGCGGGCGGCGACTTCGGCTTCTGCGTGTGGGTCGGCCTCGCCTTCACTGGCCTGTCGGGCTTCGCCGGCGTCTGGTCGTGGCCGCGTGCCACCGGAGTCGCGACGGTCTTCTCGTGGACGGGCTTGACGGGCCGCGCGGGCACGTGAGTGGCCCGGACGACGTTCTTCCGGTGAGCAGCACGCGCCTTCACCGAGGCAGGGCGGTACGGCTTCTGGTCATGCTTCGCCTCCTGCGCCGGAGCGATGACCGACGCCACGTCCTGCGCCGGCCGGCTCGGGACGCTGTGGGCCGGGGCCACCTTCTTGGCCGCCGCGGGCGCGGCCGTCGGGCCGCCGGAGCGGACGATGCCCTGCTTGACGCCCTCGTAGCCGACGCCCGTCGCAAGCACCGCTCCGGCTCCGACGAGCGCCGCCTTCACGGCGAGGCCGCCGCCCGTCGCCGCACCGCCCCCGCCGAGCAGCCCGGCGAGCGACTGCGGCAGCGGAATCGCTCCGAGCGCCTTGAGGGCACCACGCTGCGCGCGCTGGCTGCGGGCGAAGCCGGCGCAGTCCTCGCACTCGCGCAGGTGGGCGCGCAGGATCCCCTTCTCCTTGCGGGAGAGCCGCCCGTCGAGCTGCCGCGAGATCGCGAGCTCGGCCTCGTGGCAGGTGATCCCGTCCTCGAGCTGCTCGCGCAGCGCCCGGCGGGCGCGGAAGATGAGCGTCTCGACCGCGCTGACGGTCGTGCCGAGGATCTCGGCGATCTCCTGGTAGCTGCGGCCCTCGAGCTCGCGCATGACGAGCGCCGACCGCTGGGTGAAGGCGAGGTGGCCGAGCGCGCGGCGGATGTCCTCGGCGTTGATCGCGTCCTCGTCGACGACCGTCTCGGCGAGCTCCTCCTCGTAGGAGACCTCGTTCGGCCGGCGCTGCGACTGCCGGAAGCGCTGCCGGCAGACGTTGTGCGCGATCGCGATCAGCCAGTTCTGCGGGGAGCGTGGGCGCTCGCCGTTCTCCATCGCCCGGTACGCGTTGAGAAAAGTCGTCTGGGTGACGTCCTCGGCGTCCGCCTGGTTGCGCAGCACGACGAGCGCGTAGCGGTAGACGTCTCCCGCGTGCTTGCGGTAGAGGCGCTCGAAGGAGCGGTCGGAGCCCAGCCGCTTGGCCAGAACCGGGGTCATCGACCCAAAAGATGCCGGAATCCGCGCCTTCTTGCACCCCGCTGAGGGGGTATTTGCACCGTTAAGCGCCTAGTTTGGCGGGATCGGCGGGAGCGGAGGGGCCGGCGGAAGGGGCGGCGGAGGCGGGAGCTGCGGCGTCGTGACCGTGACCGGCAGCTGCGGAACCGTCGTGGTCGGAGTGCTCACCGGCAGCTGTGGCACCGTCGGCGTCGTCACGGTCACCCCGGGGACGGTCGTCGTCGGGAGCGTCACGGGCAGCTGCGGCACCGTCGCCGTCGGAGTCGACACCGTCGCCTGCGGCAGGCTCGGGGGCGCGCCCGGAAGCTGTGCCGCGACTGCGGACGGCGTGGTGAGCAGGCTCGCGGCCGTTCCCGTCAGCCGACCCGCCGCGGAGGTCGCGCTCGAAGCGACGCCACCTGCGGCAGGCGAGGTCGCGCCGGCGCCGGGGACGGCGCCGCCGCGGGTTCGCTCGGTCCCGACCACGACCGTGACCCTCTTGTCCACGTGCCGCCTCGGGCCCACAGCCGCCTGTGTGTACTGCTGCGGCTTGGACGCGCTGAGCGAGCGCGTGACGATGTCGACGCCCTTGTAGCCGGCGCCCGCGGTCACCGCGCCGGCCACGACGAGCGCGGCGGCCTTCAGGACGACGTGGCCCGCGACGGCCGCGCCGCCTGTCGCGACCGCCCCTCCCCCGCCTCCGAGGAAGGAGCTGAGCGAGCCAGGCAGCGGCACGCTCGTGATCGCGCCGAGCGACTTGCGGTCGAGCTGGAGCCGCCGTCGCGCGCGGAACAGCAACGCCTCGACTGCGCTCGTCGAGAGGCCGAGCACCTCTGCGATCTCCTGGTAGCTACGCCCCTCGAGCTCCCGCATCACGAGCGCGGCGCGCTGGTTGAAGGAAAGCGCGGCGAGCGCGGTCAGGACCTCGTCGAGGTTCGGGGCCTCGTGCTCGTGGGTGACCGGCTCCGGCACTTCCTCCAGCGCGACCTCGCGCGGGCGTGTGCCGGCGGCGCGCCAGCGCATCCGGCAGACGTTGTGCGCGATCGAGATCAGCCAGTTGTGCGGCTTCTGGGGCCGTTCGCCGCGCTGGAAGGCGCGGTAGGCGTTGAGGAAGGTCGTCTGGGTCGCGTCTTCCGCGTCCGCAGGGTTGGCCAGCAGGGCCAGCGTGTACTGGTAGACCTCGCGGGCATGCGTGCTGTAGAGCTGCTCGAAGGCGCGGTCGGCAGGCCGCCCGAGCAGCCGCAGCCCTGACCCCGCGCGGGAGGCCTCCATGTTGCTGGAACGGCGAACGCCGCCCACCGGATACGGGCTAGTAGGGGCTTGACGAAACGACGGCAGTGCCGCCGGGCCGCCAATCCCTCCCTAGGTCGGCGCGGCGGCGCGTCGACGGGGGGCGATGTGGATCGGGCGGCCGAGCGCGACGAGCCCCGCCTCCTTGATCGCCTCGGAGAGCGTCGGGTGCGCGGCCATGCCGTCGGCGACGGTCTCGACGGTGGCCTCCGCGTCGAGGGCGACCGTCCCGGCCTCGATCAGGTCGGTCACGTGCGGCCCGACCATCACCAGGCCGAGCAGCTCGCCGTAGCGCGTCTCGTGGATTGACTTCACCCAGCCGGCTGTCTCGTTCTGCATCACCGCACGGGCATTCGCGACCCACGGAAACCTGCCGACCGCAACGTCGTCGCCGTGCTGCTCGCGGGCCTCCGCCTCGGTGAGGCCGACGCTCGCGATCTCGGGGTCCGTGTAGATCGGGCGCGGGACGCCGCGGTTGTCGACGACGGCGTCGTGGCCGCACGCGTTCTCGGCTGCGACCTCGCCCTCCCGGAATGCGGTATGTGCGAGCTGCCAGTAGCCGGCGCAGTCGCCCACCGCGTAGATGTGCGGCTGGGTCGTGCGTCGGTGCTCGTCCGCTGCGATGCCCTTGCGCGGGTCGAACTCGACGCCGATCTCCTCCAGGCCGAGGTTCTGCGTCGTCGGCCCGCGGCCGGTCGCCACGAGCATCAGGTCGGCCTCGATCGTCTGGCCGCCGAAGTGGACGGTGAGGGCACTGCCAGTGTCCTCGACACGGTCGCAGGTGGTCTCGAGGTGGAGCACGATGCCGCGCTTCTCGAACTGCTTTGCGAGCTCCTTCGCCGCGTCCTCGTCCTCCTGCGGGATCAGCTGCGGAAGCATCTCGATGACCGTGACCTCGGAGCCGAAGCGGCGGAAGATGGATGCGAACTCGCAGCCGATGATTCCGCCGCCGAGGACGACGAGGCGCCTCGGCACCTCCGTCTGGGTCAGGAGGCCGGTGGAGTCGATGCACCGGGGCGAGTCGAGGCCGTCGATCGGGGGGCGGAGCGCATACGAGCCGGTCGCGATGATCGCCTGCTTGAAGCTGACGGGCTCTCCGCCTTCGACCGCGATCGTGTTGGCGTCGGTGAAGCGGCCCGAGCCCTTGATCCACTCCACGCCGTTGGCCTTGAAGAGGCTCGCGACGCCGCTCGTCATCTGCTTGACGACCCCGGCCTTCCACTCGTTGGCGGTCGGGAAGTCGAGCGCGGGCGGGTTGATGTTGACGCCGAGCTTGCCGAAGGTCTCCTCGGCCTCCTTGAGGGCGAAGGCGGTCTGCACCCAGGCCTTCGTCGGGATGCAGCCGACGCGCAGGCAGGTGCCGCCGAGCTCGGGCTCCTTCTCGATGCAGACGGTCTGGGCGCCGAGCTGAGCGGCGCGGATCGCGGCCGTGTAGCCGCCCGGACCGCCGCCGAGGACGGCGACGTCACATTCCATTGGGATCGGCTCCTGGTGGTCGGGTGAGGGTTGGCGCTGGGGTCACCGGCACGGGGGCGATCCTAGCGTCGGGGGGCCGCGCGGCGTCGCGGGCTCGCTCACGGCGACGGGCGGCGCCGTCGTGGGGCAGCTCCGTGTGCGGACGCGGCGCCGGGCCGTTGGTGCACTTTCGACACGAAGGCGTCACACATCCGTACGGATTTCGCAGCTACGCTCAAAACCGGGGGCAAGGGGCCGAAGGCCCCGGGGGAAATTGGTCACGCGCGAGGCTCGCGCGCGCGGAACCGCGTCGGAACGGCGCTTCAGCTCGGAGCGCCCGCTGCCAGGTCGGCCCTCATCGTGACCCCGCCGTCGTCGTCGCGGACGCGCGCGAAGCCGTGCCGCTCGTACAGGCCGACCGCCGGGTTGTCCTTCTCCACACTCAGGCTGATCGCCGCGTATCCGTCTGCCCGCGCCTGCGCGAGCAGCGCCACCACCAGCGCGGAGCCGAGGCCCGAGCCGCGCCGGCTCGGCACGACCGCGATCGACAGCTCCGGCGTCTCCTCGTCGATGAAGCCGTAGCCGGCGTTGTCGCTCTTGAAGAGCCGGTACCAGGCCGCGCCCACGCGCTGGAAGTCCTGGA
>JBKPFI010000175.1:0-15327 GCA_046728775.1 Actinomycetota bacterium
AACGTGCCCTCCGGCGCATCGACCTGCTCGCCGCCGAGCTCGAACCTCGCGCGGCCACTATGGACGAGGTACAGCTCCTCGTTCTCGTCGGCCTCGTCGTGCTCGTTGATGATCCGGTCGCCCGCCTCGCGGCCCGTCCACGCGTTGACACCGAAGGAGGTGATGCCGAAGTGGTGCCGGACCGGCCTCGAAGGACAGCGGCCGTCGCTGATCTCGTCCAGCTCGTCAAGATGCGCCACTGCGTAACCGCTCATAGGACCTCCCAAGAGAGTCGTCGTTGCGGGCCGGGAAAACGAGCCCGAGGCTACCGGGATCGACGCAACCTGCGCCGGCACGAGGAGCGAAGGAAAGGAGTGCCAACATGATCGAGGAGGCAGGCCTGGAAGATGTCGGCTCGGGGCTCGCTCCCCTCAGCGCCGGCTGGTTCGTGGTCAACGTCGCCGAGGCAGCCTGGTTGCGGAACGACGCGTTCGGCGGCCGCTGCGTGTTCGAAAGCAATCGGCGCGTGCTCGCCGAGCGGCCGGACGTCGAGCCTCGGATGTTCGCCGACGTGGGCTTCACGCTCGCCGTGCTCGAGCCTGGCAAGCCGAGCGGCATGTACCACGCAGAGTCGAGCCAGGAGGACTTCCTCGTGCTCGCGGGAACGTGCCTCCTCCTGATCGAGGAGCAGGAGCGGCCGCTCCGCGCGTGGGACTTCGTCCATTGCCCGGCGGGGACCCGCCACGCGTTCGTCGGGACGGGGGACGGGCCGTGCGTGATCTTCATGACCGGCGCGCGGCGCGAAGGCGACACGATCGTCTATCCGGCCTCCGAGAGGGCGCGGGCCCGCGGCGCCGGGGTCGAACGCGAGACGAACGAGCCGGCCGAGGCGTACGCCCCGTTCACACACTGGCGCCTGGGCAGGCCCGAAGCTTGGCCCGACTTGCCCTGGGGTGGTCATGACACCCGCTGAGGGCGGGGCCGACTCCCGGAGCCAGCGCGAGCGGATGCTCGCCGGCGACCTGTACATCGCCGACGATCCCGAGCTGGCGCGCGAGAGCCGACGGGCGGCGGAGCTGACGAAGGAGTACAACGACTCCTCTCCGTCCGATCCCGAGAACCGCCGTCGAATCCTCCACGAGCTGCTCGGCTCGTTCGGCGAAGCCAGCGAGCTTCGGCCGCCCTTCTATTGCGACTACGGCTACAACGTGCGCATCGGGGCTAGAACCTTCATCAGCTTCGGCTTGGTCGCGCTCGACGTCGCGCCGATCACCATCGGCGACGACGTGCAGATCGGGCCCCGTGTGCAGCTGCTCACGCCGACGCATCCGCTGGAGCGCGAACCGCGACGCGCCAAGTGGGAGGCGGCTGAGCCCATCACCATCGGCGAGAACGTGTGGCTCGGTGGAGGCGTGATCGTCTGCCCGGGCGTCACGATCGGCGCCGACACGGTCGTGGGAGCGGGAGCCGTCGTCACGCGGAACCTCCCTGCGGGCGTGCTGGCCCTGGGGACGCCCGCCCGCATCGTCCGCTCCCTCGACTAGCCCAAGGTGCTGTTGAGGGGCTTGGGCCGCTAGTCGGGCCGGACGTAGATCTCGAGCTGGTTGCCGGACGGGTCGGCGAAGAAGACTGCGTAGTAGCCCGGCGAGTACGGCATCGGCTTCGGCCCGCTCAGCTCGCGCGCTCCTGCCCGGCGGGCGACCCAGGCCAGCCGGTCGACCTCCTCCGCTGAGTCGACCCAGAAAGCGATTCGGTTCCCATTCACGACGTGCGCGGGCGCCTCGGTAATGGCGAAGTAGGCGGTCGAGGGCAGCGGATCCGTCGTCGCCCAGACCTTCCACGCCTCGCCGGGGTAGCGCTCGGTGAAGCCGAGCTCGGGCAGCAGCGCCTCGTAGAAGGCAGTCGCCGCGTCGAGATCGGCGACCCGCAGGTCGACGTGGCCGAACGGGTTCACGGTCGCTGCGAGCCTAGCGGCGCAGGGGAAGCTCGACCATGAACGTCGAACCGCGGCCTGGCTCCGACACCACGGTCAGCGTGCCGCTCATCCGCTCGACGAGCTCGCGGCAGATGTAGAGGCCGAGGCCGCTCCCGCCGACGCCGTGGGTCTGCTGCGGGTCGAGCCGGTAGAACTTCTCGAAGATCCGGTCCTGCTCGTCGGCCGGGATCCCGAGCCCCTCGTCGGCGACGGCGATCAGGCAGCGGCCGTTGTCGCGGCTCAGGCGGATCTCGACCCGGCCGCCGTCGGGCGAGTACTTGACGGCGTTGTCGACGAGGTTCGCGAGCACCTGGCGCAGCTTGCTCTCGTCGCCCACGATGCGCGGCGCGCCGTTCGCATCGACCGCGAGCGAGATGTCCTCGGGCGCGTGCGTCGCGGCAGACTCGACGACGCCGGCCGCGATCTCCGCGGGGTCGCACTCTTCGGCCTCGACCTCGACCACGCCCGCGTCGAGCTGACCGGCCAGCAGGATCTGGTCGACGATCGTCGCCAGCCGGGTCGCCTCCGACTCGATCATCTCGAGGAACTGCCCGCGGTCGTCGTCGCTCAGCTGGACGTCGCCGCGGCGCAGTGTGCGAACTGCGCCGTAGACGGCGGCCAGCGGCGTGCGCAGCTCGTGCGAGGCCGTCGCGACGAAGTCGCTGCGCGTCTTCTCGAGCGCGTACTCCTCCGTCATGTCGCGGAGCGCGTAGACCGTGCCTTGCCCGAAGTCGACGCCCGAGACCGCGACCCAGCGCTCGCGGCCAGTGAGCCCGAGCGGCACGGTCACCCGCCGGGCGGCTCCACCGGGGGCGACCAGCGGCACGTGCGAGGTGAGCGCCTCCCAGGAAGGCAGCACCTCGCCGATCGGGCGGCCGAGGGCGTCTTCCACTGCGACCCCCGTGATCGCCGCCGCGGCCGGGTTCCAGTGCAGGACAAGCCCTGCGCGGTCGAGGAGCACGACGCCGTCGGCGATGTAGGCGAGCGCCTGGGCGGCGTTCGCGCCGCGCTCCGCCTCGCGGAAGAGGCGCGCGTTGTCGACCGCGACGGCGGCGCGGTGGGCGAGCGCCTGTGCAAGCTCGAAGTCCGCCTGCGTGTACGGCGGATGCGACTCGGCCGCGATCAGCGTGAGCGCGCCGAGCGTGCGCTTGCGCGCCTTGAGCGGAACGCAGATCGAGGAGCGGAGGCCGAGCTCCTCCACGATCCGCCGCAGCTCGTCTTCGTCGCCGATCGTCTCGTCCAGTAGCTCCGGCGGGATCTCCGGCAGGAACTGGGGCTCGCCGCTCCGCAGCACCTGCGCAACCCCGCGCGGAGCCTCCGGGTCGGGCGGGTAGCGCTCCTGCAGCTCCCGTGCCCAGCGCACCTTCTCCGGGTCCTCGTGCGCGACCGCAAGCCGCTCGATCTCGCCCTTCGGGCCCAGCATGTCGATCGTGCACCAGTCCGCCAGCGCGGGCACGCAGAGCCGGGCGAGGCGCCGCAGCGTCCGGTTGTAGTCGAGCGAGGACGCGAGCAGCTCGCTCGCCTCGGCGAGGAACGACATCCGCTCGCGCAGCGCCTGCTCGGCCTCGTAGAGGCGGGAGCGATCGAGCGCCTGGGCGGCCTGCCGCGCGAGGGTCACCTTCATCTCCCGGCTCTCGGCGTCGAACTCGAGGTCCTCGTCGAACGAGAGCGACATGGACCCGAAGGCCCGGCCCTCGACGGCGAGGGGCACGACGACGAGTGCATGTCCGCCCTGGCCTTGCTGCGCGAGACCGGGGAAGAGCCGGTTGCGTTCCTGCAGCGACGAGATGAACAGTGGCTCTCCCGTCCGGATCACCTGGGACATGGGCAGGTCGGCGTCGACCGGGAACGCGGCCCAGCCGGTTATGACCGACTCGTCGTAGCCCCGTTGCGCGAGGAGCTCGACGCTCTGGCCGTCGGTGCTCAGGACGCCGATCGCGCCGGCCCGTGCCTCCGCGGCGCGGACGCCCTCGGTGAGAACGGCGTCGAGCACCTCCTGCGGAGTGACCGCTTCCGCCAGGAGCTCCGCGACGCGCTGGAGCCTGCGGGCGCGATCGGCCGCGTCGGTGCGCTCGGTGGCGCTCACCGCTCGGGCTCGGACGCGATCGCGCGAGTGAGCTGCTCGCGCTCGCCGCGCGCGATCCGGAGAAGCACGTCCTCGACGACGTCGCCGATGCCGACGGGGTCGAACGGCTTGACGACGTAGCCGACGCCGCCCAGCTCCTCGCCCAGCCGGCGGTCGGCGGGATCTGCACGCGCCGTGAGGAAGACGATCGGGATGTCACGCGTCTCCTCGTTTGCGGCGAGCTCGCGGGCGACCGTCCACCCGTCGAGGTCGGGCATCATCACGTCGAGGAGGACGAGGTCGGGCCGCTCGCTCCGCGCGAGATCGACGCCCTCGCGGCCGTCGGCGGCCTCGAGCACGTCCATTCCAGCCGCGACCAGGTTGACCCGGCACAGCAGGCGGATCGCGCGTTCGTCGTCGACCACGAGCACGCGGCGGGCGCGCACGCTCGCCGACTGCGCCGTTCCCTTGCGGAGCGACTGCGGATCCGCGGCTTGGCGCGAACCCGACGCACAGCGCCAGCGCGTCCGCCTCCCCGAGGTGCCTCCGACTCGGCGCTGCGGAGCTGAGCGAATCGGATGGGAAACCTCGGCTCTCACTCCTCGCAAAAATTCTAGGTCGCGACGGGCTCCCTGAACAGTGGCGGCACCGTCCGGAACAGCGGTCATCGTCTGCCCGTGAACGCCGCACGGGCTCCGTGGTCGAGCGCCTCGTTCCTCGCGTACCTCGGAGGCCTCACGATCCTCGTCGCCGTCGGCTCGCTGCTGGAGGTCGAGTCGGGCCAGCATGGGGCGGGCGGCTTCGTCGGCTGGGCGCTGCTGATCTTCGTCGTGGTGACGGCCCTCGCACTGCTCGCTCGCGCTAGCGGACACCGCGTCACCGCCGGTCTGCTCGCGCTGACGTCCGTCACGGCGGCAGTCACCTTTCTCGGTGCGCTCCTCGATTGGTTCGCCTGGCTCGACACCGACCTCGACTCGCCCTTCGGAGGTACACGCGCCTCCTGGCTGGCGTTGGAGCTCGCCGTGATCGTCGCCGCCGCGGTTGCGCTCCGCGTGTTCCGCTTTCCGCTGCTCGTCTTCGTGCTCGCCGCGGGCACCTGGTTCTTCCTGACCGATCTGCTCTTGGGCGGCGGCGACTGGTCGGCCGTCGTCACGCTCCTCGTCGGGCTGGGATTCCTCGGCCTCGCGCTCGTCATCGACAACGGCGACACGAGGCCATTCGCCTTCTGGCTCCACGTCGCCGCGGGCCTCACCATCGGCGGCGGCCTGCTCTGGTTCTTCCACGACGGCGACTGGGACTGGGTCCTCGTCGCGATCGCCGGCGTGGTCTACATCGCGCTGGCCGACCGGCTCGGGCGCTCGAGCTGGGCAGTCCTCGGCGCGTGGGGGATGCTCCAGACCGCGGCGCACTTCGGCGAGAAGTGGTCGGAGCTCGGCGGGCTCGCCTTCGCGGCGTTCTACCTCTTCCCGTTCGTGCTCATCGACGCATACAGCGAAGGCTTCGAGGAGCGTGCGATGCATCCCTGGGCCTCGGCACTCGTATTCGCGCTCACGGGCCTCGTCTTCATCGCCATCGGCCTCTTGCTCGCCCGGCGGCGGCGTGAGGCTGTGCTGTAGCGCGCCACTAGAATTTCCTGCATGAGAATCGGGGTTCTCGCCGTGCAGGGGAACTTCCGCGAGCACGCGGCGATGCTGCGCCGGCTCGGCGCGGAGCCGGTCGAGGTTCGCAAGCCCGAGCAGCTCGACGGGCTCGACGGGCTCGTGGTCCCGGGCGGAGAGTCGACGGCGATCATGCGGCTGGTGCGGCTGTACGGCCTCGAGCAGGCGATCCGCGAGTTCGCGCGGCCGGTCCTCGGTACCTGCGCCGGGATGATTCTGCTCGACCGGCGGCACCTCGGCGTGCTCGACCTCGAGGTGGAGCGCAACGCGTACGGACGGCAGGTCGCGAGCTTCGAGGCCGACCTCGAGCTCGACGGGGAGGTGCGGCCGCTGCGGGGCGTGTTCATCCGCGCGCCGCGGGTGGCCGACGTGGGGCCCGGGGTGGAGGTGCTGGCGGAACTCGACGGCGAGCCGGTGCTGCTGCGCGACGGTTACGTGATCGTCGCCTCGTTCCATCCCGAGCTCACCGACGACACACGCGTGCACGAGCGATTCCTGGAGTTGGTGCGGGACGCGGGGCATGTCCGGGCATAGCAAGTGGAGCTCGATCAAGCACAAAAAGGGCGCGGCCGACGCGAAGCGCGGCAAGCTCTTCTCGAAGCTGTCCCGCGCGCTGATCGTCGCGGCGCGCGAGGGCGGGCCCGATCCCGCCGCGAACCTCGCCCTGGCGAACGCGATCGAGAAGGCGCGCTCCTACTCCATGCCGAAGGACAACATCGAGCGCGCGATCGCCCGCGGCTCGGGCGCGGACTCGGACGCGGACTCGTTCGAGCAGGTGATCTACGAGGGCTACGGGCCGAACGGCGTGGCGCTGATCGTCGAAGCGCTGACCGACAACCGCAACCGCACGGCCGCCGACGTGCGCGCGGCCTTTACGAAGCACGACGGCAACCTCGGCGGCTCCGGCTCCGTCGCGTGGCTTTTCGAGCGGCGCGGCCTGATCCTGGTCGACGCGGACGGCGTCGACGAGGACGAGCTGACCCTCGCGGCCGCGGAGGGCGGCGCCGAGGACGTCGAGCGCGACGGCTCGAGCTTCCGGGTTACGTCCGCACCGGACGAGCTGACCGCGGTGCGCGAGGCGATCGAGGCCGCCGGGCTGGCCGTCGACTCGGCCGAGCTGACGATGGTGCCGAAGACGACCGTGAGCCTCGAAGACGAGAGCACGGCGAAGAAGACCTTACGGCTGCTGGACGTGCTGGAGGAGAACGACGACGTCCAGGAGGTCTACGCGAACTTCGACATCCCCGAGCGCGTGATGGAAGCGGTCGCCTAAGGAGCGTTCCCGTACCCGCGGATGGCACGAGGGAGCTTCCGCAGTCCCCGGAGCACGAGCGTCCGCAGCGGAGGCTCGGAAGCCTCGTAGTAGGCCTTCGGGGGGTCGCCGGGGTTGACGCTCTTCTGCTTCGCCGGTCGGTAGTTGGCGTCCGGCCGGTCGGTTTCCGCGCCCGGCGGGGTCATCGGTGCATCCACGCTCGCTCCTCCCTACTTTCCCTACCTGCAAAGCATAGGACGAGCTCCCCTGTTCGAGGCATGCACGAGCCGCACCAGCGCGGCGATGGTCGCTGTGATGCCGCGCACGGTCCTCCCAGTCGTCGTTGCTCTTGTCTGTCTCGCGTCCGGCGCCGCGGCGCTCGCCTCCCGGGCGGCTCCGGCCGACAGGCCGCAGATCCGGTTGAACGCAGCCGACCAGGCCGCTGCGCGCGCGGCGGTGCTGCGGCGCGGCGACGTCGGCTCGGGCTGGGCCGGAGGAGCCGCCAAGCCCGACCTCTCGTCGGCCATGGCCTGTCCGGGTTACCGCCCCAAGCAGTCCGACCTCGTCGTGACCGGTGCCGCCGAGGCTCACTACCGCCACACCGTCGTCGATCTCCGAAGCGCCGCCGAGGTCCTGCAGACGCGTTCGATGGTGGCGCGGGACTGGAGGCGCACGGTCGTCGACCCCCGCGCCACCAGGTGCTTAAGACGGATGCTCACGAAACGGCTCACGCCGGAGGAAAGCCTCGTTTCCTTCCGAAGGCTCGCCTTTCCGCGGCTCGCGCGCTACGCCGCGGCCTACCGCACAATCGTCGCCGTCGAGGCGCAGGGACGGCGCGTCCTCATGCTCTTCGACCTCGTCCTCCTCGGGCGAAGCCGCACCGAGCTGACGCTGAGTGTCGTCGCGTCCGCAGCCATGCGCGCGAGCATCTCACGCGCGGAGGTTCGCCTCGCACGCGGCCTCCTTGCACGCGTGCGGGCGTAGGCGTCGGCCGGCCCGCAGGGCGCGGCCGGCCGCTGACGAACCTCCGCTCCCTTGTACGAACGCCTCTCGCTTTCAGCACCAGGACTGTGACAGTTGCCCCGGAACCGCCGGGCCTGTGATCGCCCTGGCCGGCGGAACTATCGTCTCGCACGACGATGCGTGGCCGCGCGATCCGGATCCTCGACAGCTACGCGTCGCTGCTCGTGCTGCTGCTCGCGAACTTCTTCCTCCTCGAGGTCGTCGACGACAAGCGCTGGGGCGTGATCGGCAGCACGCTGCTCGCTGCCGCGGCGCTGATCGTCGCCATCAGCGACCCCGACACCGGGCACAGGATCAACCGCCGCCAAGCGATCTCGATCGCGGTCTGCGTCCTGCTCGTGCCGGTCGTCCTCGTGGTCGATTCGGAGTCGGTCATCGGCCTGAGTTACCTCCTGCCCGCGGCGCTGCTCGTGACGGCCACGCTTCCCGTGACCCTTTCTCGCGTCCTCCATCACCAACGGGTGACACAGGAGACGGTGCTCGGCGCCCTGTGCTCGTACGTCCTCGTTGGCTTGCTCTTCGCATTCGCCTACCTGGCCCTCGATCTGATCCGCGACGCGCCGTTCTTTGCGCAGCCGGGGCTGCACCAAGAGTCGGAGTACCTCTACTTCAGCTTCGTCACCCTGACGACGCTCGGGTTCGGCGACCTCTCGCCGGGAGTCGGGTTGCCGCAGGCACTGACCGCGCTCGAGGCGCTCCTCGGGCAGATCTTCCTCGTCACGCTCGTCGCCCGGCTCGTGACCCTGTGGGTGCGACAGGACGCGGGCCGGTAACCGGTCAAAGGCTGCGCAAGAAGTCCTGAGATCGCCGACCGTGAGCGCTTTCGTGCGCTCGTGACACGTATGTTGCAGCGCAAGACCCGAGCCCCGGGTTCTTCGCCCTAGCTACGCGAGAGCCCGAGCGCCTCCGCCACGGCGATCACGGACTGTTCGTCGATCGGGTCGAGAACGAGGATCGCCTCGTCGGCGCCGGCCTGGGCGAGCGCGTCGAGATGGCTCCGGAGCTCCGCCGCCGCGACTGGGGGAGCCTCTTCCTCGAACGGCCGTTCGCCGCGGCCGCCGTCCACGCTCACGAGGACACACGCGCTCCGGCCGAAGGTGCCCCGGAACCGCGCGCTGAGCTCGGCGAAGCCCTCCGGTGTGTTGCCGTACCACGAGTACCAGCAGTTCCACCAATCGACGTGCGGCCCGGCGGCCGTGAGCACTCGTGGGCCCGTGCTGCCGACCAGCAAGGGGACGGGCCGCCGCGGTGGCGGCACGAGCACCGCGTCGGCGACCTCGTGGAACTGCCCCGCGAACGTCACCCGGTCGCCCGCGACCAGGCGGCGGATGATCTCGAACGCCTCCTCGAAGCGCGCAACCCGGTACCCGAACGGGATCCCGAAGGCCCGGAACTCCGTCTCGTTCCAGCCCGTGCCGAGCCCCAGTACGAAGCGACCGCCCGAAATCTCGTCGATCGTCGCGGCCATCCGCGCGATCAGCCCCGGCGGATGGAAGGCCGTCGCGGCGACGAGGGGGCCGAGCCGTACGCGCCTCGTGGCGGCGGCAAGCGCGGCAAGCGTCGTCCACGCATCCCACGGCCCCCGTTCCGGCCGGCCATCGTCGCGGTAGAGCATGTGGTCGCCGACCCAGATCGAGTCGTAGCCGGCTGCCTCCGCCGCTCGCGCGATCGCCAGCAGTTCCGGCCAGCGTACCTCGCGCTCGACCTCCGGAAGCTGTACACCCACGTGCATTGGCTCTCGCGCGGAGCCTAGTTGCGGGGGCGCGGAAGGACTGTCCGGCGCGGTGCCTAAGGTGTCGCCGTGACGGTCCTCGGCATCGACCCAGGCACGGCCGCATGCGGGTACGGAATCGTCCACGAACGGGGAAACCGCCTCAAGGCAGTCGATTTCGGCTGCTGGAAAACCGCGGCGGAAGAGCGCCCGTCTCTGCGCCTGAAGACGATCTTCGATGGCGTGGTCGAGCTGATCGAGGGGTTCGGGCCGCATGCGGTCGTCCTCGAGGAGTCGTTCGTCGGCGTCGACGCCCGCACCGCGCTCTCCGTCGGACAGGCGCGCGGCGCCGTCCTCGTCGCGGCCGCGTCGTACGGCATCGAGTGCGCTGAGTACGCCCCCTCGCGCGTGAAACAGGCGGTGTGCGGCTACGGGCGCGCGGAGAAGGCGCAGGTGCAGCGCATGGTCGCGGCGATCCTCGGGCTCGACAGATCGCCGACGCCGCATCACGCGGCCGACGCGCTGGCGGTTGCGATCTGCCACGCGCTCGCGCCGCCGCTCCTGAGGGCTGCAGGGTGATCGCGCGCTTGCGCGGGACGGCGGTCGCGCGTTCGGGCGAGCGCTTGATCCTCGACGTCGGCGGCGTCGGCTACTCACTCGCCGTCACGCCGACGGCGGCCCGCCTCGCCGAGCGCGGTGGAGAGGTGGCGCTCGAGACCTACCTCCACGTCCGCGAAGACGCGCTTCAGCTCTACGGGTTCGGCGAGGCCGCCGAGCGCGAGCTCTTCGAGCACCTGCTCGCCGTCTCGGGTGTCGGCCCGAAGGTCGCGCTCGCGATCGTCTCCGGCTCTTCGCCTGCGGACCTGCGGCGCGCGATTGCGCTCGAGGACACGGCGCGCTTCGAGGCGATTCCGGGGATCGGCAAGAAGACGGCGCAACGGGTCGTGCTCGAGCTGAAGGAGAAGCTCGGCACGATGGACGAGCCGACGCCGATCGCGGGCAAGCCGCACGCGGTCGCTCGCGATGCGCTCGTCGAGCTCGGCTGGACGGTCACCGAGGCCGAGGAGGCGCTCGCGGCAATCGACCCGTCCCTGCCGGTCGAGGAGCGGGTGCGGCAGGCGCTCCAGCTGAGGGCTGCATGACGGAGACTGCGCAGTTCCTCGCTCCGGCTGTCCGTCCCGACGAGGACGAGCTCGAGCGCTCCCTCCGGCCGCGCCGGCTGGACGAGTTCGTCGGCCAGGAGCGGGTCAAGGAGCAGCTCGCGATCGCACTCGCTGCGACGCGCTCCCGCGGCGAGGCGCTCGACCACCTGCTGCTGATCGGCCCGCCCGGGCTCGGCAAGACCAGCCTCGCCTTCATCGTGCGGGAGGAGCTCGGCGTCGGCTTGCGCTCTGCGGCTGGGCCCGCGCTCGAGCGCAAAGGCGATGTGGCCGCCATCCTCACCGGCCTGGGCGAGCGCGACGTCCTCTTCATCGACGAGATCCACCGGCTCAGCCGCGCAGTCGAGGAGATCCTCTACCCGGCGCTCGAGGACTTCCGGCTCGACATCGTCGTGGGCCAGGGCCCCGCGGCTCGAACGCTGACGCTCGACCTGCCGCCCTTCACGCTGATCGGCGCGACGACGCGCACGGGCCTCCTGACGACACCGCTGCGCGACCGCTTCGGGATGACGTTCCGCCTCGAGCACTACGAGCCGGCCGAGCTCGCGCGGATCGTCCGCCGCTCGGCGCGGATCCTCGACGTCGAGATCGCCGACGAGGCCGCCGACGAGATCGCCCGGCGCTCACGTGGAACACCGCGCATCGCCAACCGCATCCTGCGCCGTGTCCGCGACGTGGCCGAGGTGCGGCACGAGGGCGCGATCACCACCGAGATCGCGCGCGAGGCGCTCGACCTCCTCGAGGTCGACGAGCGTGGGCTCGAGCGCATCGACCGAGCGCTCCTCCGCGCGATCGTGGAGAAGTTCGACGGCGGCCCGGTCGGACTGTCCACGCTCGCGGTCTCGCTCGGCGAGGAGCCCGACACGATCGAGGACGTCTACGAGCCGTACCTGCTCCAGCTCGGCTTCCTCCAGCGCACGCCGCGCGGCCGGGTCGTCACGAAGCTCGGGCGGCAGCACGTGGGTGCCGTGCCCGACGCCGACGCGCTGTTCTGATGTCGGACGTCTGGGTTCCGGGCGCCGGCGGGCCGCTCGACGAGCTCGTCACGAGGATCGTGCTGCGGATCGAAGCCTTCGTGGAACGCTACGGCAAGCAGGCGCGCGTGGAAGTCGAGCTTCGAGATGGTCCCACGGCGATGCTGCGCTCGCTCGCACCGGAGCCCGGCTCCGGGTTCGTCACACTGGTTCCGCACAGCGAGGAGGGCGACGAGGAATGGATCGTCCCCGTCGCCTCCGTCGCTCGAATCACGCTGCGATCGGCCGAAGAGCAGGAGCCGTTCGGCTTCTCGCTCCCCCCGCGCTAGCCGTTCGCCTCGGCCACGTAGCGGCCGAGCACGGTGTCCCAGCCGCGGTTGTAGCTGTCGAAGGTGTCGGTCGTCTCCGCGCCGTAGCGCTCCCAGCCGCCGTGGGTGAGGTCGACCCGCGTGCCGTCGCCGTCGGCGGTGAAGCGCACCTCGAGCTGCGTTACCGGGTTCCCGGGTGTGACGTGCCAGTCGAGCGCGAGGCGGTGGGGCGGCTCCCATGCCGTCACCGTGCCCCAGTGGGTCTCCTTGCCACTCGGGAGCCGGTCGTAGACGCGCCCTCCGGGGTGCGGCTCGAACACGACGTCCTCGGGCCGCTCGTCGCTCGGCGAGTGCGACTCGAACGGCCACCACGTCTCGAGGCCGTCGGTGAAGAGCGTAAACGCCTCCTCCGGCGTGCAGTTGACTGTCACGCTCTTGCGCACGGTCAGATCCGTCTGCGTGCTCATTTCGTGCTCCTCCTCTCGTCTTCGGCGGCCGCCTTGAACGCAGCGAGCGCCCCAGTCCAGAAGTCGTCGAAGTAGTCGCGGAGCTCGCCCAGCCCGTCCGGATCGAGCCGGTAGAGGCGCCGCGTGCCATCGCGACGCTCCGTCACGAGCCCCGCTTCCTTCAACACGCGCAGGTGCTGCGAGACGGCTGGACGGCTGACGGGCAGCTCGTCCGCGATCTCGCCGACCGCCAACGGTCCCGAGCGGAGCCGCTCGAAGATCGCCCGCCGGGTGCGGTCGCCCAGCGCATCCATGGCATCTCGGTAAGCCATGACTTACGTAAGTGTATGCTTACGTAAGCCGGGAGTCAAGCTCGGCGGAACTGCAATTCGTGCCAGGACGGCGTCGGCGCGAGCTCGAGCAGGGCCCGCTCCCCGCCCGGCTCGAGGTACGTGAACTCGGAGGAGCCGTCGTCCCACGCGACATCCAGACGTCCGTCCTTGACGCGGTGGTCGAGCCACGCGCCGCGGAAGACGAGCTTGCGGAGCCAGTAGACGAGCGATTCCCCGCCGACGAGCGACAGCCGCTCCCAATGGCGAACGAGGTAGCGGCCGAGCTCGCTGCGCGGCTCCTCGATCACGCCGTCCGCGGTGAGCTCGACGAGGTCGGCCGTCTCGTCGTCGTCGAGCTCGTTGTCGTCGACGAGGCCGAGCCTGAACGCCGCCGCGCAGACCCGCTGGGCGAAGTCGTCGGCGTTGAAGCTGAAGCGGAGGCGGAGGAACTCGACGACCACGTCGTCGCCCGACGAGTAGTTGTCCACGTCCACGGAAAGCAGGATATCGGGGCCTCTAGACTGGCCTGCGTGACCACGAAAGCCGCTCTCGCCTCGGGTCTGATGACGACCGGCCTCGTGCTGCTCGTCGTCTGGCTGTTCGACGTGTCACTCGAGCGCGCGGCAGTGCTCGCGCCGCTGATCGTCGTCGCCTTCGGCGCCGCGGCGGGGCTCGTGGTGCTCTGGGCCAAGGTCGGCTGGGAGTCGCTGCAGCGGCGCAGGAGGCCATGGCTCGTTGTCGCGCTCGCTGCCGGCGCGCTCGCGGTGATCGCCGCCCTGTCGCTGCTCGGCCTCGAGCTGCCGCGCGAGTAACGCTCCGGCACGCGTTCCGGATCCGTCCGAGGGCCTCCGTACCGTGGGCTGCCCATGTCGTGGCAGCTACGCGCACCGTGCAAACGCTCGAAGGTCGAGGAACTGGCCTCGGCGCTCGGCGTGAGCGAGGTGCTGGCTGCCGTCCTCGTCAGGCGCGGGTACGCAGACCCACAGCATGCGAACGCCTTCCTCGAGGCAGAGCTCCCGGCGCACGACCCGCTCGAGCTCGGCGACATGGGCGAGGCGTGCGAGGCGATCCGGCGCGCAGTGGAGGCTGGGACCAGGATCTGTGTGCACGGCGACTACGACGCCGACGGCATCTGCGCGACCGCACTCGCGGTGCTCGTCCTGCGCGAGCTCGGAGCGGACGTCATTTGGCACCTGCCGAGCCGCTTCGACGAGGGATACGGCGTCGCCGCGCAAACGCTTGCGCGCCTGGCAGGCGAGGGCGTCGGCCTGGTGCTGACCGTGGACTGCGGGATCACGGCGGTCGACGAGATCGCGGGAGCGCGCGAGCAGGGGCTCGAGGTGGTCGTCACCGACCACCACCGCGCCGGGCCGGAGCTACCTGCCTGTCCCGTCGTCGGCCCCTACCGCGGCGATTACCCGTTTCACGAGCTGTGCGGCACGGGCGTGGTGTGGAAGCTCGGGCAGGCGCTGCTCGGAAGCGACTCAACGGCCCTGGCGCGGCATCTCGACCTCGTCGCCGTCGCAACCGTGGCCGATGTCGTCCCGCTGCTCGACGAGAACCGCGGCCTCGCGGTCGCCGGGCTGCGGCGGCTCGCGCGGACGCAGAGGCCCGGCCTGCAGGAGCTGATGCGCGTCGCGCGCGTCGATCCGGCCGCCGTCGACGCGGGTGCGATCGGCTTTCGGCTGGCGCCGAGGCTGAATGCGGCCGGCCGCCTCGGCAGGCCGGAAGCCGCGCTCGAGCTCCTGCTCACCGAGGAGCGCGAGCCCGCGGCCCGCCTGGCCGAGCAGCTCGAGGAGCTCAACCGCGACCGCCAGGCCGTCGAGGAGCGGATCCTCAGCGAGGCGGTCGAGGAGATCGAGTCCTGGCCGGAGCCGCAGCGCCGCCGCCACGCCTACGTCGTCGCCGGCGCCGACTGGCACGAGGGCGTGATCGGGATCGTCGCCTCGCGCCTCGTCGAGCGCTACAGCCGGCCGGTCGTTCTGATCGCCGGCACCGACGGTGACTGGAAGGGATCGGGCCGCTCGATCCCGGGCTTCGACCTCCACGAGGGTCTGCGGCAGTGCGCCGGCCACCTCGAGCGCTGGGGCGGTCATGCCGCCGCCGCGGGCCTCTCAATCAAGCCGGAGCACGTCGCCGTGTTCGCCGACGCGTTCGCCGCCGTCGTCGACGCGAGCCTCGCCGAGGAGGAGCTCCACCGTCCCGCCCTGGTGGACGCCCTCGTCCACGGGCCGGAGCTCACGCTCGAGCTGTGCACCGAGCTGGCGCGCCTCGCGCCCTTCGGCCTCGGCAACCCGAACGTAACGCTGCTGCTGGCCGGCTGCGAGCTTGCCGACCTCGCCGCCGTGGGCGACGGCAAGCACCTCAAGTTCCGCGTGCGCATCGACGGACGCGACTCGGGAAGCGCGATCGCCTTCCGACTCGGGAAGCGCCTCGACAGCCTG
>JBKPFI010000178.1:0-6876 GCA_046728775.1 Actinomycetota bacterium
CCACCACGAACAGCACGAGCAGCAGTGCGGAGGCCGCGAAGCAGCTGATGATAAGGGCGCTCCCCCAGCCCTCCTCGTTGCCGCGGATCAGCGCGTAGACGAGCAGGAAGAGCGCGGGGCACAGCAGCGCCACGCCGCGGATGTCGACGCTGGAGGCGGCCGGGTCGCGCGACTCGCGCAACCGCATCTGCGCGACGACGAGCGCTGCCAGGCCGATGGGCACGTTCACGAGGAAAATCCAGCGCCACGACAGCGCGTCCACGAGCGCACCGCCCACGAGCGGCCCGGTCGAGACCGCTGCGGCCGTGGTCGCACCCCAGATGCCGAGCGCGGTCCCGCGCTCGCGACCCTGGAACTCCTGCGCGATCAGCGCCAGCGAGGTGCCGAACATCATCGCCGCGCCGATCCCCTGCGCCGCGCGCGAGACGTTCAGGAAGAGCGGGTCGGGAGCCAGCCCGCAGGCCAGCGATGAAGCGCTGAAGATCGCTAGCCCGAGCATGAAGACGAGCCTGCGGCCGACCATGTCGGCCAGGGACCCGGCCGCCAGCACGAAGCCGGCGAGGGTCAGCGCGTACGCGTCGATCACCCACTGGAGGTCGCTCAAGTTGGCGCCGAGGTCGCGCTCGATCGACGGCAGCGCGACGTTCACGATCGTCACGTCGAGCAGCAGCATGAAGATGGCGATGCAGCTCGCGAGCAGGGTCCACCACTTGCGCTCCATTAGAGCTCGACCCACCGCCTCGACACGAACGGCCACGACATGACAGAACCGGCGCTCATGGAACTACGCCGTCGGAACAGCCGCCCGCTCGGGGCCGCGCGCGCAGTGGAGGGACGCATGGCAAGGAACCCGCTGAGCAGCCCAATCCATGCGAACAGGACGATCTGCGAGATGAGCGCATAGGCACCGTCGGGCGCCCAGCAGCCATCGCTGGCCCAGGTCGTTCCACCGAGCAGGACGAGTACGACCGCTGCTACACCCGCCGAGAAGAACCGCTTCGAGATGATGCCCGCCCGCGAGAGCCCGAACGCGCCGGACATGACGAACATCGCCGCCGGGAAGCACGAAATCACCGTCAGGACAAATGCAAGATCGGCGAGGCCGGATGCGACCTGGAGATGGCCGAGATCCGCGATCGAGAACGCGAGCCACGCCCGCACCGTCATGCGCAAGAACAAGATGGCCCAGTGCCGCGCTGGAGGCTGTCGCCGCCGGGCCCCAGCCGGCCACGCCGGCATCACGCAGCACGCTCGAGAGCGCCGCTCCGAACCAGAGCAGCTCCAGGAAGGAAAAGCAGAAAATGACGGTGGCGATCAGAATCCGCGTGCGGTCGCCGTGGAAGAACGAGTGCAGCTCGGCGGGCGAGACGCCGAGCTTCGGCTGATCGCCGTAAACGAAGAACGCGACGATGGTAAAGACGACGAAAGACCACGCCGCTGCCGCGCCAGATGCGCTCCCAGTCCTGCATGAGACACCACCTGCTTTCCGGTCGAGTAGCTCGCCGAGCTAATGCCGTACCTAGGAATGGCGCGACGTCGCAACGTACTGCGCGCGTCCTCGATGGGCATCGTCCCGTCCGGGTGATGCTTACCCAGACCGGCAGGCGTAGTCTCGCGCCCAAGTCCCTACCCACGGAGGTCCTCATGACCACCAGCCTGCTCCCTGATGTCGGAATCGAGCTTCGGGAGGGTTACGCCGAGGTCGGCGACGTGAACTTGCATTACGTCGAGGCGGGCGATGGCCCGCTGATCGTCCTGCTGCACGGATTCCCGGAGTTCTGGTTCGGTTGGCGGCTACAGATCGAGCCGCTGGCGGCGGCGGGTTTTCGGGTCGTCGCCCCCGACACGCGTGGCTACAACCTGTCATCGAAGCCAGAGGGCTTCGAAGCCTACGCGGTCGACCTGCTCGCCGCCGACATCCGCGGCCTCATCGGAGAACTCGGTGCCGAGTCCGCGCTGTTGGTCGGTCACGACTGGGGCGGAAGCATCGCCTGGACCACCGCGATGAACCACCCCGACGTCGTCGACCGACTCGCCATCCTCAACGCGGCCCATCCGCGGCGGCTGCAGGAGGGACTGCACCACCCGAACCAACTCCGGAAGTCCTGGTACTTCTTCTTCTTTGCGGTACCGGGACTGCCCGAGGACGTGGTGCATCTCAGAGACTGGCACTTCTTCAGACACTTCCTGCAGGATGCGAACCCGCCTTACACCGACCAGGAAATCGAACGCTACGTCGAGGCCTGGTCACAGCCAGGGGCGGTGTCCGGGATGATCAACTACTACCGCGCGTCGGTGAGATCGTCGCAGAAGGAAGCCGCGGCGAAGCTTCGCCCGATCTCGGCGCCGACACTGGTCATCTGGGGGGAGCGCGATTCCTACCTCGGCTCCGACCTCGCCGAGCCCGAACGCGACGACGTACCCAACCTCGACCGCGTGGAGCGTCTGCCCGACGCGTCGCACTGGGTGCATCACGACGAGGCTGAACGCGTCAACCAACTACTTATCGACTTCTTCGCCGCCGCCGCGGCATAGGCACTAAAGGCTTGGGCCGCGTTCGGGAATGTCAGCCGATCACGCCTCGGGATACAGTCGCATTGGAGGGTTACACCAAGTCCGACAAGGTCAGCCTAGGGGCCACCGGGACTAGAGGTCCCGAGTTCAAATCTCGGCGCCCCGATGAAAAAAGGCCCTGCTGAGAGGGCCTTTTCCGCAGTGATGGGCGCAAATCGCTCGGACCCATTAAGGGCCTGAACAGAGTCTTGCGCCGCTTCTCTCGCCTCCGACTTCGCGTCAAACGCCTCCAACGCCGCACGGCCTCGCTCGAGGGCGTCCGGAAGGAGGTGCCCATAGGTCTTCTCGATCTGCTCGATCGATGTGCCCATCATCCGGGCTATCTCGAAGGTGGGGAGGCCGGCGACGATCGCGAAGCTCGCGAATGTATGCCGAAGGGCGTAGGGCGTCCGGGCTGAGCGAAGCGTCCGTACACGAATGCGAGGAGAGAGCAACACGGCAAGCCCAAGGTCGTGGCAACGCCGGTCAAGACGATCAAGAGACCGAAGAAGTAACGGCGTGGGGATGGCTCTCTCACGTTCCCGTTCGGCTTCTAACGCGATGAAAGCCTCGGGACGGGGGATACCGGGACGTGCGCGGACTGCGGGGAGCACTTCACCGCGGGCAAACGCGGGCCGGCACGGGAGCGCTGCGGTGACTGCTACGCCAACTGGCGCAGTGCGGGACGCCATCGACTACGGCGCAAGCTCGAGCAGCGGCGGGGGGTGGCCTGATGGCTGGGACGGTTGCAGCGTGTGACGTCGGAGGGCGCGGCGGGCTGCGCAACCGATCCTCAAGGCCGCAGCGTGAGCGGTCGTCCATGGTGGACAGCCAACGGCAGCCGTCCCTCCCCGCCATCGGCAGTCCCTCCCTTATCTAGCGCCGCCTACGACCGTGGATCCGTCTGGCGCGCGACCTCCACGGCATCGTCCTCTCGCTTCTCGACGACGAGGTAGTTCGAATGGCGCTCGACTACGCGTTCGATATCGGGCACTTCGTGCCCCGGAACCACGGCAAAGCGGGTCGGCGCAGCCCGTACCGCCTCGTACTCGTGCACGGTCAGCGCCATTTGCTCTGTGCAGTCGGCGCTGCCGCACTCGCAGTTGAAGTCGACCGGATCGCCGTGGGTCTCGACCTCGATGAAGTGCTCCGCAACCTCGGCCACGCGCTCGTTGACCTCGCGGAAGAGTGCTTCGTTCCCGGCGAGACGCTCCTCCCGCGCTCCCATACGGCAAGTCTCTAGCACCGCCTCTCGGCGGGCAAGGGTTAGGAGCACTCCGGATGGGAAGGCGATCTCTCACGGGACGTGAGTCAACCCATCAGACCGAAGACGTCTTCCGGAGCGCGAACGAGCGGATCGCCGGAAAGGCGAGAGAGCTTCGATGGCGGTTTCCGGTCCCCTTCTTGTGCGAGTGCAGCGACACGCACTGTTTTGCCCGCATCGAACTTGTGCTTGAGGAGTACGACGAGATGCGCTCGCATCGGGGGCAGTACGTGGTCGCTTCTGGTCACGAGCTCGTGGGGGCGTCTCTGATCGAGCAAGACGAGCAGGTCGCCTTCGTGGAGAAGCTGTACGCAGGCAAGAGCTAGCTCGAACTAATCAGCTTGGCGGAACTGCTTGAGCTCGCCGCGTGTCCGTTCCACGATCCGCTCAAGATCGGCCACGAACTCTTTGTCGGTCGGGTTGTCCGCCGCTCCGAAAGCCTCAAGAGCCCGCTCGCAGGTCGCGAGGAGGATCAGGAGGATATTCCGCTGCTGACTTCGCTTGCGATGAGCACCCCTTAGCCGGTTAGCAGCCCAGCGAAACAGGTTTAGCCGGGCCGGTGATCGGGGCGATGCTCTCGGCGTTCAAGCCCGGGTGCTGCACAAGAAAAGCAGCTCACGGACGTCTGCTGGACCGAGGCGCCGAGGACCAGGGGGGCTAACGCTCAGGGTTCTCGGCGTCTCATAGACTCAGGTAACCGTCCCGGCCCCGGGGAGGAGGAGCGTCGACCTCGCAGGGCCGTCCCTATTCGATCTTCAGCGGGCGATTCAGCGTAGGAACGTCCCCGCGGCTGTGGCAGCGGCCCGCGAGTTGCCGCAGCGGCGTCTGATCGACGCGCTCGAGCTGACGATGCTGATCGCGCGGAAAGGATCCGCGCCGACACCCGCATTGCCGTCTAGCCCGCGATGAGGTTCTCTCGGTACGCGTGAGCGACGGCCTGCGCCCGGCTATGGACTCCGAGCTTCCGGAGGATGTGCGCGATGTGATTCCCCACAGTCTTAGGGGTCACGACTAAGCGGCCTGCGATTTCGGTTTGCCCGAGCCCCTCGGCGAGGAGCCAGAGTACTTCGAACTCCCTGGGGGTGAGCCGCGATTCCGATCGCGGCCCGCGCGGTTCCGACCGCCGGAGTAAGGCCCGTACGCGGGCGAGAAACTCGTCCGCGACGAAGGGCTTCGCGAGGTAGTCGTCAGCACCGACGTCCAAACCAGCGACCCGATCGAGCGGGTCTGTCCCTCTGCTCGAAAGAAACATGATCGGGAGGGCGGGGCCAAGTTCGTCCCTAAGCTCGCGACAGAGCTCTAATCCCGAGATGTTGGGTAGAGAAACTTCCAGCACGACGAGTCGAGGACGGTTCTTGCGAGCCGACTGGAGCGCTTCTTCCGGAGCGTCGGCTACGCGAACTGGGTAGCCAGCCTGTTCGAGGAGTCTGACGACGACCGTACACCTCTGAGGGTCGTCGTCGACGACCACGATCGGGCCGCAGGCGTGTTGGGCACGAACCGTCGCCCACACCTCCCCTTGCCTGGAGTTCCAAGGTACCGCGTCCCCCGCGGGCGTCAAGGGCAATGCTGCTGCACGTGGGGCGAATTGCTCAGGCAAACATGAGTCGCCCGCCTCTTGTGACGGTCGCGATGCCCCGGTAGAAACAAAGCTCGTGATCGAGGCTAGCCCGGCTGGAGGGACGCGTTTGGTTGTCGATGATCGACATCACGCGGGGGAGCCGAGCCGGGCTGGCCCCGATGCCGTTTGCTCAAGGAAAGATGATGCGCAGCATTCCGGAGACCGCAATGGGGACGCGGCGCTAACCCTTCGGGCCATGGCCGAAAGAGCGACTGGTCGGCGGCGGACTCGTGGTTTGGAACGACAAGAGGGCTAGTACCACTTTCCACGCACGAACCCACCAAAGCCAATGAGTCCGATAAGGGCGATGATCAAACCGATCCAGAAGCTCCAGATGAAGATCACGACGACCCCGACAATCACGAGGATTCCGCCAACTGTTAGTCCTCCGTATCGGCGTTCAGGCGTGGCCACTTCCCTCTCCTTCCCTCGGGGTTGCATGGAGACCATAGGCGTGCCTTTGGTCAGGGCGGGGACCAAACGGGCCTAGTCCAAGAACTCCCTCTCCGCGCATTCCGGGCAAAAGAACGCAAGCTCCGGGCTCGTCGTCGATGAGATAGGCCCACCAGCGCTCCTTGTCGGCCGGCAGCCAGCGGGCCCACACTCAGCGCACTGAGGTATGAGAGCAACGCGCTCAGCGCTCACGAGCCCTTTTGCGGGAGCAAGCGCCGCCAACGCTGCTGGCCTGGGAGCCGGGGATTGTGACGCCTCCCGAGTCGCTTGAAGTCGCGAAGCCACGTATCAAGCCGCCGCTTCTGGGATCGGCGGCGCAGGCGCATCCGCGCGAGCCTAACCCACGAGCGGAGCGACGTCCGCGTAGCACGCGGCGTAAGCTGAACCAATACTCCCGCTTCGGGCGCCCTTAGTTGTCCGGATAGGGATCGTGGACGCTGTCGCCGCCCGAGACCGTCTCCCACTCACCCTTGCCACAAGAAGGGCACGGCGGCAGGCTCTTTGTCGAGCTGACATCGATCTGGTTGCCACAGTTGGTGCAGCGGTAGGTGCCGGCCGAAACGTCACTGCCGGCGGGAACGGGATTAGCCATTGCCTGAGTCCTCCTCCGATCGTTGGCGTCGATTCTGTTGAGAACGTTCTCTCTGAGGTTCCGTTGCGTAAACCGGTCCCGTTCTCCTTGTGAGTGATGTTTGCCGTTCGTGGTCAAACGCGGATGGAACCGGCTCGCCGCGGGCGCTACGCTCGTCCCCGCGGGCTCGGGGACAAGATGCAGACCCTCACAAGCCCGCATCCTCCACGATCAACACCGGCGACGGCTGGAACAGTCTGGGGGAGAGGTCCCAAGTTCAAATCTCGGCCCCCGATGAACAGAAAGCCCCGCTAGTGCGGGGGCTTTTCGTTACGAGGACGGGATAAGCGCGTTCCAGTTGCGCTCTCTTCGCGCCTAAACGCCGGACGTCAGCCTCCCAGCACGACCAGAAGG
>JBKPFI010000218.1:0-1357 GCA_046728775.1 Actinomycetota bacterium
GCTGCTCGTCGACGAGCTGGCCGCCGGAGCGGGGGCGGACGAGCTGGACAGGCTGGCGGCGGTCGTCGAGCGGATCCGAGAGCGCGGCGTGGCGATCCTGGTCGTCGAGCACAACGTGCACCTCGTGCGCCGCGTCGCCGACCGCGTGGTTGTGCTCGCCGCAGGGAGCGTGGTCGCCGAGGGATCCGTTGCGGAGGTGGCCGCGAGCGGCGTCGTGCAGGAGGCGTACCTGGGCACCGCGCGGCTGTAGGCTCTCGCTGTGCGCCGGCTCGTGTTCCTCCTCGCCGGCGTCGCGCTGCTCGCGGCCGGCTGCGGCGGCTCGAGCGCGGGCAGCGACACCGGTCACATCGTGATCGCCGTCGACGTGCCGGTCACCGGCAGCCCGTACGTCGCGCAGACCATTCGGCACGGCGTCGAGCTTGCGACCTCGAGCCTCAACTCCGCCGGCGGCATTCGCGTCGGCAACACGAGCTACCTGCTGCGCGTCAAGCTCTACGACAACCACCTCTCGGCGCGCCAGGCGGTGGAGGACACCCGGCGCGCGCTCGACGCCGACGCGGTCACGATCGTCACGGACGGGACGGGCGTCGACGCGACCTGGCAGCTCGCCGAGCGCGACGGCGTCTCCGTCTGCATCGTCTACGACGGCGGCACCGGGCTAGTCGACGTGGTCTCGCGGCCGAACGTCTTCCGGATCGCGCCGACGAACCACGGCATCGCCTTTCGCTACGCCGAGTACCTGATCCCGAAGAAGCTGAAAGTGGCCCTGCTCTCCGACGACAGCGCCTACGGTCGCGAGGGCGCGGACGACATCGGCCGTGCCTTCTCCGCGAATCCCGAAGCGGTTGCGCTGAGGCTGACGCTGCCGGCCGGGCAAGCCGACGTCACGCCGCAGATCCTGCGCACGAAGCGCTCGGGCGCGACCGCGCTGCTCGTCTGGGGGCAGCCTCCCACGATCGCCGCCGTGCTCGCCGCCGCTCGGAGCATCGGCTGGGAGGTGCCCGTCTACGCGCCGCCGACCGGCGCCGATCCTTTCATCCGCCAGCAGCTGGCCGACCATCCGGACTGGGTCGACGGCCTCACCTTCGCCTCCGGCCGGATGACGGCCGAGGTCGGGACCGCCCCGTTCGTGAGCTTCCAGTCACAGTACGAGGCGACCTACGGCGCCGACAAGGTCGGCGTCAAGACGTCGCAGGGCGACCCGGTCTTCCAGCCGCCCGAGTTCGCGATGTACGCCTACGACTTCGTGAACGTGCTCGCCGCCGCGGCCGTTCACGCTGGCTCGGTCGACCCGGTGAAGGTGACGAAGGCGCTGAACGAGGTGGTGACGCAGGGTGCCAACGGCGACGAGCGTGGG
>JBKPFI010000012.1:0-13176 GCA_046728775.1 Actinomycetota bacterium
GTACACGGCCGGCTGGTCGCCGATCTTGTAACCGAGCCCGGTGATCAGCCCGCTCTTCGACTGCACGGGCTCGTTACCCGTGTTCAGGAGCAGGAAATTCCCCGTGCCGTAGGTGTTCTTGGCCTCGCCGACCGAGAAGCAGGTCTGGCCGAAGAGCGCAGCCTGCTGGTCGCCGAGGTCTCCGGCGACGGGGGTGCCGGCAAGGTCGCCCCTGGCCTCGCCGTAGACCTCGCTCGAGGCCCGGATCTCCGGCAGCATCGACCGCGGGACGTCGAGGATGCCGAGGATCTCCTCGTCCCAGTCGAGGGTCTGGAGGTCCATCATCATCGTTCGGCTGGCATTGGTGACGTCGGTCACGTGAACCCCGCCGTCGGTCCCGCCGGTGAGCTGCCAGATCACGAACGTGTCGATGTTGCCGAAGAGCAGGTCCCCGTTCTGTGCCTTGTCCCGGGCGCCGTCGACGTTGTCGAGGATCCACTTGATCTTCGGGCCGGAGAAGTAGGTGGCGATCGGAAGGCCCGTCTTCGCCCGGAAGCGGTCCTGCCCGCCGTCGGAGGCAAGCTGGTTGCAGATCTCGTCTGTTCGGGTGTCCTGCCAGACGATGGCGTTGTAGACCGGCTTCCCGGAGGAGCGCTCCCAGACCACCGTGGTCTCGCGCTGGTTCGTGACGCCCACGGCGGCGATGTCGTCCGCCTTGATCTTGTCGAGGCCCGCACGGATCACTTCCTGCGTTCGCTGCCAGATCTCCACCGGGTCGTGCTCCACCCAACCCGGCTTCGGGTAGATCTGCTCGTGCTCCTTCTGGTCGAGCGAGGCCACCTGTCCGCCGTGGTCGAACACCATGAAGCGGGTGCTCGTGGTGCCCTGGTCGACCGCTGCTGCATATTCAGCCATTCGTGCCTCCTTCGTGGTCGCCTGACCCCTGCACGGAATCGCCCCACGTCTCGGCCGCCGCCTCGAGAAGCAGGTGCGACGAGGTCGCGCCGGGATCCTGGTGCCCGGCGCTCCGCTCGCCGAGGTAGCTCGCCCGGCCCTTCCTAGCCACGAGCGGGACGGTGTCCCGCATGCCTTGCTCGGCGGCGGCCGCCGACTGCCTGAGCGCGTCGGCGAAGCTCGCACCGCCGCCGAGCGCGGCCTTGAGCGCGTCGCGGCCAGGGACGAGGGCGTCGATCATGGTCTTGTCGCCCGGCTCGGCCTTCCCGCGATCCTGGACGCCGGCGATCCCGGCCTCGAGGGCGGCGGCCCAGTCGTCCGGGCTCAGCTCGCTCTTGCCGGAAACGGCGGTTCCCATCCGGAGGAACAGCGTCCCGTAGAGCGGCCCCCCGGCGCCTCCGACCGTCGAGACGAGCGTCATGCCGGCCGTCTTCAGCAAGGCGCCGACGTCCTGTTCACCGCCCTGAGCGTTGACCTTGGCCATCACGGCCGACATCCCTCGGTTCATGTTGATCCCGTGGTCGCCGTCTCCGATGGCCGCGTCGAGCTGGGTCAAGTGCTCCTTGTTCGTCTCGACGTCCGCGGCGAACCTCTCGAGCCACCGGACCATGTCGTCGTAGGCCACGCTCACCGGATCACCCGCCTATGCCGCCCAACTCAGCCCGGCGGTCTTGACCGGCGCATCCCAGAGTCGAGTCAGCTCATCGTCCAGCTTCAGCAGCGTGATCGAGCACCCCGCCATCTCCAGCGACGTGATGTACGGCCCGATCAGGTTGCGCGTGATCGTAATCCCGCGATCGCCGAGGAACCGGTTCAAATCGTTGTAGACGACGTAGAGCTCGAGCAGCGGCGTTCCGCCCATGCTGTTGACGAAGGCGAGCACCTGGTCGCCCTCCTCGAAGGGGAGATCCGCGAGGATCGGCATCGTGAGACGCTCGACGATCTCGACCGCAGGCGCGAGCTTGACCCGCTCCCGGCCGGGCTCTCCGTGGATGCCGATCCCGATCTCGATCTCGTCCTCGCCGAGGTCGAAGGTCGGCTTCCCTGCGGCGGGAACGATGCACGAGGTCAACGCCATGCCCATGCTTCTTCCGTTGGCGTTGACCTTCCGGCAGAGCTCGGCTACCTGGGAGAGAGACTGCCCCTCTTCGGCAGCGGCCCCGCAGATCTTCTCTGCCAGTACGGTCGTGCCGACGCCCCGCCGCCCCGCCGTGTAGAGGCTGTCCTGGACGGCGACGTCGTCGTCGATCACCACGGCCTCGACTTCGATCCCTTCGCCTCGGCCGAGGTCCGCGGCCATGTCGAAGTTCATCACGTCACCGGTGTAGTTCTTGACGATGTGCAGCACCCCGGCGCCGCCGTCCACCGCCTTGGTCGCGTCCAGCATCTGGTCTGGCGTCGGAGACGTGAACACCTCGCCGGGGCAGGCCGCGTCGAGCATGCCCGGGCCGACGAAGCCGCCGTGCATCGGCTCGTGCCCCGAGCCGCCGCCGGAGACGAGGCCGACCTTGCCCTGCACGGGGGCGTCGGCACGGACGATCAAGTTGGGATTGAAGTGGACGTTGACGAGATCTGGATGCGCCGCGGCGATGCCTTGCAGTGCCTCGGTTACGACGTCTTCTGGCTTGTTAATCAGCTTCTTCACAGCTCCTCCACCACCTCGCCTCGCGTTTCGACATCCGCGGTCGGTGGCTCGCCACGGGCTCGCAGCACGTGATTGATGAAGAAGTCGTAGACGAGGGCACCGATGATCCCGCCGACGATCGGGGCCACGATCGGCAGCCACCAGTACCAGTTGACGTTGCCGTAGTCACCGGGCAGGGCGATCTTGTCCCAGCCGGCCATCCAGGCGAAGAGCCTCGGGCCGAAATCGCGGGCGGGGTTGATCGCGTAGCCCGTGTTCGCTCCGAAGGACATCCCGATCCCGGCCACGATGATGCCGATGATCCAGGGCGCGAGGTTTCCCTTGGGCGGGAGGTTCAGGTTGTCGATCACGGCCAGCACCACCCCGACGAGCAAGGCGGTCCCGATCAACTCGTCGATGAACGGCCCCACTGGGTTGTGGAAGTACGGGGCCGGAAACGTGGCGAAGATGCTGTACGAGGCGATCGAGCTCGTCTCGCCGCGAACCGCTCCCGTTGCGTGCTCGTAGCCCTTGATCGCGTCCTTGTAGTTGAGGTAGATCACGGCGGCCGCCGTGAAGGCTCCGAGGACCTGCGCGAAGATGTAGTGGGGCACCTTCGACCAGGGGAACCCCCGGCGTACGGCAAGGGACAGCGTGACGGCCGGGTTGATGTGTGCGCCGCTGACTCCGCCGGCGACGTAGATGCCGAGCACCACCGCCACGCACCAGCCCCAGGTGATGAGCAGCC
Organism: Actinomycetota bacterium; assembly: GCA_046728775.1. GTDB lineage: Bacteria > Actinomycetota > Thermoleophilia > Gaiellales > Gaiellaceae > AC-32. Next base: position 3,306 of record JBKPFI010000012.1, read on the forward strand.
AGTCGCCCGAGGCCAGGAAGATCGTGTGGTTGGTGGCAGCACGGCCCGACTGGTTCAGGGCCGAGACCGCCATCGCGACAACGCCGTCGCCGAACATGATCAGCACGAATGTGCCGAGGTACTCGGAGAGGAACTCTCCCCACACCGTCCTTCGCCAGGCCGCGCCTGCACCCATGCGAACGTGCCAGACCCCCATCATCCCTCTGGGTTCTGTCGTGGTTTCGGCCACGTACACCTCCTCCCTAGACTCTCCTCCGCTTGAGAGTGGGCGGATCGCCGTGTAGCGGTGGGGCGAGACGGGCTCTTCGGCGGCTGCGCCGGCTCTCCAGCGGCACCGTGCAGCGTGGTGCCTAACGCAGTCGGCCGGGTCGTGTCAAGTGGAACGAGCGGAGCCGGTTACTCAGCTGGACGAGACGTCGACCGCGTAGAGGTCCCTCAGCTCGCGCGCGATGCTGCCGCCGCCGCCGATCAGGAAAAGCTCGTACGGATAGGCGTACTGGGCGCGGAACCCGTTCTCGCGGGCCAGCACCCGACCCCAGAGCGATACCCGGCCCAGGGCGATCGGGCACCCGCGGCGCAGCGGCGGCAGCTCGTGGTAGCGCCGCCCGTAGTGCTGCCGGATACCGGTGTAGCGGCGGAGGAGGTCCTCCGCGTGCTGCCTCGTCCGAAAGGCGTAGATGCCGCATTCGTGGCCCTGGACCGGCGCGGCAACGCCGTGGGTGGAGCACCGCGCCTCAAATCGCCGCCGAGCGGGCCAGCTCACGTGGTGCCATGTGAACGATTCGAGCCGGTACGCGTCCTCGTGGCGCCGGACGTGCCAGAGCCGCCACCCGACGATCGGCTCGGAGAGGAAATCGTTCAAGGGCAGCTCACGCGGGGACCGGCTCCTCGGCCGGCTCTTCTGCGGGCGCAGGGACCGGCACGGGCTCCTCGCGCGGTGCGATCTCGATCTCGCGTTCTGTCTCGGGTGCACCTATGTCCATTGCTGCCTCCTGAATCTCCGACGACGTGGATCGGCTTGGTCGGCACGTCTGCAATCGGCAACTCGAGGCAAAAGCTACAGAGGCGGGTGGACGCCCCCGGTGTTCCGCGTATCTTGGGAGTGACCGTGCGCACTCGCCGTGTCTTCATCGCAGCCGTCCTGACGACGCTTTCCCTCCTGCTCGCCGCGTGCGGCAGCGGGGGCAGCAGCGGCGCGGGAGGGGCCTTCACCCCGTCGGGGGCAGGCCTGGTGCGCGCCGGGGTGGTCGCGTTCGTCTCGGTCGACAGCGACCTCGGCTCCGACCAGTGGCAGCAGCTCGACGAGCTCGCGCAGAAGTTCCCGGGTCGGGACGCCGCGGTCGCCAAGCTCGAACGTTCGCTCTCGAAGGAGGGCGTCGACTACGACGCGGACGTCAAGCCCGCCCTCGGAGACGAGCTCGACATCGCGGTCGTGAGCGGCGGCACCGAGGCGTCGACGAAGGCGGTCGCGCTGACGAAGCCCGACGATCCCGGCAAGTTCAAGGCACTCGTCGCGAAGCTGAACGCGCATGCTGACTCGGGCGACCACGCGGTCTACCGCGAGGTCGACGGCTGGTACGCCCTCTCGGACAGCCAGACGGCGATCACGTCGGTGCTGAAGGCCGACCACCCCGCGCTTGCGGATGACGACACGTACAAGCAGGCGCTGGGGAAGGTTCAGGGCGACGCGCTGGCGAAGGCGTTCGTCGACGGCCAGGGCGTGAACGCGCTGGTCGGCGAGAAGGCGTCCCAGGCGGGGGTCGGGCTCGACACGCTCAAGTACATCGCGGTCTCGGCCAGCGCGGAGAGCGACGGTGTCCGGATCCGCGTCGCCTCGAGCGGCGGCAACCTCGGCGGCGCCGACTTCGCCTCTGCGTTGGTGGGCGGCGTCCCGGCCGACGCGTTCGCGCTGCTCTCGTTCCGCGGCGAAGGAACCACCGACCAGCTCGACAAGCTGAAGTCGAACCCGCAGGTGCGCGCCGCCCTCGCACAGGTGGAGGCGGCGCTCGGGGTTTCCGTCGAGCAGGTCCTCGAGTTGTTGCGCGCGGAGGTCGCGTTCTACGCCCGGCCCGGGGCGGTGATCCCGGAACTGACCCTCGCGCTCCAGGAGAGCGACGTCGGCGGCGCGCTCGCGACCCTCGACAAGATCGCCGCGCACCTCGCGGCGCAGGCGAACGCACGCGTCGAGACCGGCACGCAGGGTGGCCACGAGGTCAAGACGGTGAACTTCGGGCCGTTCGCGATCCACTACGGCGCCGTCGACGACAAGACGGTCGTACTGACGAGCGGCGTGACGGGAATCGCCGACTACGGCAGCTCCGGCGACCGCCTCCCGGGCGGCGCCGACTTCGAGGAGGCCAAGGACGCGGCCGGGATGCCCGATTCTCACGGCGGGTTTGTCTACGTCGACCTGAAGAACGCGCTGCCGCTGCTCGAAGGGCTCGCCGGGCTCTCTGACCACGGGCTGCCGAGCGACGTGAGCGCGAACCTGCGCCCGCTGCGCTCGCTGCTCGCGTGGTCGGAGGGGTCGTCGGCCGAGCGTACCTTCGACGCGTTTCTCGAGATCGAGTAGCCTTGCGCGCCGATGACGGCGCGCGAGTTCCTCTTCACCTCCGAGTCGGTCACCGAAGGCCACCCCGACAAGGTCGCCGACCAGATCTCGGACACCGTCCTCGATGCCGTGCTCGCCGACGACCCGGGCGGCCGCGTCGCCTGCGAGACGCTGATCACGACCGGCCTCGTCGTCGTCGCGGGCGAGATCACGACCGAGACGTACGTCGACATCCCGTCGCTCGTGCGGAGGAAGATCTCTGAGATCGGCTACACGCACTCCGAGTGGGGCTTCGACGCCAACACCTGCGGCGTGGTGGTCGCGCTCGACGAGCAGTCGCCGGACATCGCGCAGGGCGTCGAAGCCTCCTACGAGACGCAGCACGATCCCTCCGATGACGACCCGCTCGACCGGGTCGGCGCGGGCGACCAGGGGATGATGTTCGGCTACGCGTCGCGCGAGTCAGCGGAGCTGATGCCGCTGCCAATCATGCTCGCGCACAAGATCTGCAAGCGGCTCGCCGAGGTGCGGAAGGTGGGCGAGCTGCCCTACCTGCGCCCCGACGGGAAGGCGCAGGTGACGGTGCGCTACGAGGTCGACGACGAGGGGCGACAGACGCCGGTCGAGATCGAGCGGATCCTCGTCTCGACGCAGCACGCCGACGGATGCGACGCGGAGACGCTGATCAAGCCCGATCTGATCGAGCGCGTCCTGCACCCGATCCTTCCGCCCGACCTCTACGACGAACGGCGGCTCCAGGAGCGCGACTTCGTCTACGTCAACCCGACCGGCAAGTTCGTGATCGGCGGGCCGATGGGAGACACCGGCCTCACCGGGCGCAAGATCATTGTCGACACCTACGGCGGGGCGGCACGCCACGGCGGGGGCGCCTTCTCGGGCAAGGATCCGACGAAGGTCGACCGCTCGGCTGCCTACGCGGCGCGCTACGTGGCGAAGAACGTCGTCGCGGCGGGGCTGGCGGAGCGCTGCGAGGTGAACGTGGCGTACGCGATCGGCGTCGCGCGGCCGGTGTCGGTGGCCGTTCGGACCTTCGGGACCGAGAACGTCCCCGTCTCGCGGATCGAGGAGCTGAGCGGCTCGCACTTCGACCTGCGGCCGGCCGCGATCCTGCGCGACCTCGACCTGTGGCGGCCGATCTACGCCAAGACGGCGGCGTACGGCCACTTCGGCCGCGACGACCACGACTTCACCTGGGAGCGCACGGACAAGGCCGAGGCGCTCCGCGAAGCCGCCGGCCTCGCAGCGCAGGCCCCGGCCTGAACAAGTAACAGTCTGTTACTTGGTGGGCTCGAACCCGCGCGGGCGCTGAGGGTTCGGGCCGATCCGTCTTTGTAACAGTCTGTTACTTGGACTCGCGCTCGGGCCGGACGAAGAGGCCCGCTGCGGCCTTCTCGGCGATCGTCTGCTCGCCGCCGTTCAGGCGCACGGTGAGCTGCTCCGCAGCGGGTTGGGCCTCGCGCACCTCGACGTCCGCGCCGGGTACGAAGCCCTGGTCGTAGAACCAGTGCAAGAGCTCGCCGTCGTGCTCCGCGAGGCGGACGATCTCGGCCCGCGTCCCCGGGGCGAGGTCGGCCAGCGGAGCCAGCTCCTTGTTCTCCGCCTGCTCGAAGTCCGTGTCCACCGGCCAGCCGTGTGGGCAGCGCTCGGGGTTGCCGAGCCGCTCGCTGATCCGCTCGATCATGTCGTCGCTGAAGCTCTCGCCGATCTCGTCCGCGTGGACGTGGGCCTCGGCGGCTGTGTAGCCCATGAAGTCGGTCAGCAGCCGTTCCACGAGCCGGTGCTTGCGCACGACGTGCTCGGCCCGCTCGCGGCCGGCGGCGGTGAGGATTGCCTCCTTTCGCTCGCCGCGTTCGACGAGCCCCTCCGCCTCCAGTCGCTTCAGCATCTCGCCGGCGGACGCGCGCGAGACACCGAGCATCTCCGCCACGCGCGAGGCGAGCGTCGGCGACCCCTGGCGCTGCGGCCGGTACTCGCCGATCGGGAACGCGAGGAAGTAGATCGTTTCGAGGTACTCGTCGACGGAGTGTCCCTGGGCCATGGGAAGGACTCTACTCGCCGCTTCGTGTAAGGGTGCCCTTACACAACTGCTACTGTCGCGGTCGCATTGTCCACGGGACACATCCTGCTGCTCGGCCTGCTGGCCGGCTCCACGATCTTCCTCGGCCTGCCGATGGGGCGGCTGCACGACGTCGGCCAGCACTTCAAGGTCTTCCTCAGCGCGACCGCCACCGGAATCCTGCTGTTCCTGCTCTGGGACGTGCTCGTCGAGGCGATCGAGCCGGTCGAGGATGCGCTGAACGACCGCGACTGGAGCCAGTTCACGAGCTACTCGGCGCTCGCCTTCGGCGGCTTCGCGGTCGGCCTGCTGAGCCTCGTCTACTACGACTCGTGGATGAAGGCGCGCCGCCGCAAGAGCTTCCTCGGGCCGGGGGCCGCCTCGGCGACCGAGCTCGAGCGCTCGCACTTCACCGGCCTGACGCCGGCCCGCTGGCTCGCCCTCTTCATCGCCACCGGGATCGGGCTGCACAACTTCTCCGAGGGTCTCGCGATCGGCCAGGCGGCCGCTCTCGACAAGCTCAGCCTCGCGTACGTGCTCGTGATCGGCTTCGGGCTGCACAATGCGACGGAGGGCTTCGGCATCGTGGCGCCGCTGAGCGGCGACAGCGAACCGCCGAGCTGGCGCTTCCTCGGCCTGCTCGGCGTGATCGGCGGCTTCCCGACCTTCTTCGGCACGGTCGTCGGGCAGGCGTGGACCTCGACCGCGGTCTCAGTGCTGTTCCTCGCGCTCGCCGCGGGCTCGATCCTCTACGTCGTGATGGAGCTGATGAACGTCTGCCGGCTCTTCTCGAGCAAGACCGTCACGGCCTGGGGAATCCTGCTCGGGCTGACGCTCGGGTTCGCGACGGACTTCGTGCTCGTCGCCGCCGGCGTCTAACGTCGGCGATGTGCACTTCGGCACCGTAGTCCCGCTGGTCACCACGCGCGCGCTCGGGGGGCGCGAGTTCACTTACGAGCTCCCGGACTGGGCAGGGAAGGGTGCGGTCGTCTCCGTGCCGTTCGGACGCTCGCGGGCGCGGGGGGTCGTGGTCGACGTGGTGGGGGCGGCGCCGCTCGGGGTGAAGGCGCTTCCGGTGGAGAAGGTGGTGCACGAGCTGCCGCCGACGCTCGTCGACCTCGCGCTCTGGCTCGCGGAGTACTACGGCACTACGGCCGCGCGGGCACTCGCGCTGATCGCTCCGATTCGTCGACGTAGGCGCGATCCTGGAACGCGTAGCGTGCCCGCGGAACGGCAGTCGCTGGACGGCGAGGCGGCGCCCGCGCGGCTGAGCCCCGAGCAGGAGGCGGCACTCGCACGCATCGCCGGCGCGTTCGATGCGGGCGGCGGGCACTTCCTGCTTTACGGCGCGACCGGTAGCGGCAAGACCGAGGTCTACCTCCGAGCCGCCGCCGCTGCCCTCGAGCGGGGGCTCGGCACGATCGTGCTCGTGCCCGAGATCGCGCTCGCCCCGCAGACCGTCGGCCGCTTCCGCGCGCGCTTCGGCGACTCGGTCGCGTTCCTGCACTCTGGCCTGACCGAGGCCGAGCGGCGCGACGAGCGCGAGCGGATCTCACGCGGCGAGGCGCGCGTCGTGGTCGGCGCCCGCTCGGCCGTCTTCGCGCCGATGCACGGGGTCGGCCTGATCTGCGTGGACGAGGAGCACGACCCGTCGTACAAGCAGGAGTCGGACCCCCGCTACGACGCGCGCACGGTTACCGCCAAGCGCGCTGCGCTCGAAGGCGCCGTGGCGCTGTACGGGAGCGCGACGCCCCGGCCCGAGAGCTGGGAGCGGCTCGAGCGCCTCGAGCTCGGCGCGCGTCTCGGCGCGCGGCTTCCGCCGGTGCGCGTGGTCGACCTGCGCCGCGAAGCCGGCTACCCGCTCTCGGCGCCGCTGCTCGCGGAGCTCGGGAAGCTCGCCGACGGCGGCGGCAAGGCGATCCTGCTGCTCAACCGCCGCGGGATCGCGCCCGCGCTCCACTGCCGCGCCTGCGGCACGACCTTCCGCTGCCCGGACTGCGACGTCGCGCTCGTGCTCCACCGGGACGAGCGGCTGCACTGCCACCACTGCGGCTACCGGGAGCCCGCGCCGGAGGAGTGCCCCGCCTGCCGCTCGGTCGAGCTCGCCCGGATCGGCGCCGGCACGCAGCGGCTCGAGCGCGAGCTCGCGGCGAAGCTGCCCGAGCTCGAGCTGATCCGGCTCGACGCGGACACCGCCGCCCGTCCGCAGGAGCTCGCCACCTCGCTTCGGCGCTTCCGCGAGGCCGACCGCGCCGTGCTGCTCGGAACACAGATGGTCGCCAAGGGCCACCACTTCGCCGGCGTCGCGCTCGCCGCGGTCGTCGATGCCGACACCGGGCTCGGGCTGCCGGACTTCCGCGCCGAGGAGCGCACCTTCCAGCTCGTCACGCAGCTCGCGGGGCGCAGCGGCCGTGACGCGCCGGGGCGCGTGCTCGTCCAGACCTTCCAGCCGGACGTGCGGCCGATCGCGCTCGCCGCCAACCACGACGTCGCGCGCTTCCTCGCCGACGAGCTTGCGCGGCGCCGCGAGCTCGGCTACCCGCCGTTCCGCCACCTCGTCCGCGTCGTCGCCTCCGGTGTGGACGAGCGTGGCCCCGCCGCGCTGCTCGAGGAGCTGAAGGCGGGTCTCGGGAAGGAGCTGCTGGGGCCGGCGCCGCTCCTGCGTCTGAGGGGACGACACCGTGCGCAGCTTGTCGCGAAGACGGGTGAGCCGCGCCGCGTCGCGGCCCGCGCGGCTCAGCTTCTGGCGGCCGCGGCGCCGGCGATGCGAAAGGCGGGGGTGACGGCGGTCGTCGACGTCGACCCGCAGACGCTCTGACCGACCTAAGATTCGCGCCATGGCGGACGAATCCGGCGAGGTGCGGACCCAGAAGCTCGACCCCGAGGCGGAAGCACGGCGACGGCTCGCACTTGCGCAGATCCGGCAGTATCCGGACCCCGTACTGCGGATGCGCGCGAACGAGATCGCGGAGTTCGACGGGGACCTCGCGAAGCTCGTCGAGCGGCTGGAGCATCTGCTCCGGGAGGCGAATGGGCTCGGCCTGGCGGCGACGCAGGTCGGGGTCCTGCGGCGCGTGTTCGTGTTCCTCCCGGACCCGGAAGGGGAGGCGGTGGCCGTGGTCAACCCGCGTTTCGCTGTCACCTCCGAGGAGCGAGAGAGCGACACCGAGGGCTGCCTCTCGCTGCAGGGGGTCGTGATTCCGGTCGAGCGGCACGCGTCGGTAGTCGTCGAGGGGAAGGATCCCGACGGCAATGACGTGCGGCTCGAGCTAGAGGGGCTGGGAGCGCGGATCGCGCAGCACGAGCTCGACCACCTCGACGGCGTGCTGATTCTCGACCGGACGACGCCCGAGGCCCGCCGAGAGGCACTCGGGGTCCTTCGCCAAACGGTCCCCGTCGGGTAGCCGTGCAGCTCGCGGTCGCCGCGACCGCTCCGCTGGGCGCGGACGTGCTCGAGCGGCTCGCGCGCAGGCACGACATCGCCTACCTGCTCACGCGCCCCGACCGGCCGCAGGGGCGCGGGCGGCGCGTCGCTCCGCCGCCGGCGAAGGAGGCGGCCGAGCGGCTCGGGATCGAGGTGCGCCAGCCTGAACAGCTCGACGCCGGCTTCGACCCGGAAGTGGACACCGTCGTGGCCGCCGCGTACGGAGTGTTGATCCCGGAGGCCGTGCTCGAACGCGCGCTCTGGCTCAACGTCCATCCGTCGCTCTTGCCGCGCTGGCGCGGAGCGGCGCCGATCGAGCGGGCGCTGATGGCGGGCGACGCCGAGACGGGCGTGACCATCATCAAACTCGTGGCGGAGCTCGACGCAGGGCCGATCGCCGCGCAGCGGACGTTCGCGATCGGGCCCGCGGATGACTTCGGCACGGTCTCGGCGCAGGCCGGGGAGCAGGCGGCGGAGCTGCTCGAGGAGGTCCTGCCCGAGCCGCAGCTGCGGCCGCAGCCTTCGGAGGGAGTGACCTACGCCGAGAAGATCCGCTCGGAAGACCGCGTTCTGGACTGGAGCCGCCCTCCGCAGGAGCTGCTCAACCGGATCCGCGCGCTCTCGCCGCACATCGGCGCGCGGGGCGAGTTGCACGGCCGCCCGGTGACGATCTGGCGCGCGCGGCTGGAAGAGGGAGAGCTCGTGCCCGTCGAGGTGCAGCCCGACGGCCGGCGGCGAATGAGCTACGTCGAGTTCCTCCGCGGCCTGCGGTGAACGTCACGCCGGCACGGCGCGCGGCGTTCGAGACAGTGCTGCGGGTGTTTGAAGACGACGCCTACGCCGACCATGTCTTTCGCGGTGCGGCCGCGGGGCTCGACCTGCGCGACCGGGCGCTGGCGCAGCGGTTGGCCTACGGCACCATTCAGCGCGTTCGGACGCTTGACCACGGGATCGAGACGCTCGGCAGGCGGCCCGTCGCGAAGCTCGATCCGCCTGTGCGTGCGTCGCTGCGCCTCGGCGCGTACCAGCTCGCGTTCTCGGAGCTCGCCGCGCACGCGGCCGTGAACGAGTCGGTCGAGCTGGTGCGCACGGCGGGCCTCGAGCGTGCGGTCTCCTTCGCGAACGCCGTGATGCGGCGCCTGGCGCTCGGTCTGCGCGAGCTCCTCGCTGCACTGCCGGAGTCCACGCCGGAGGAATCCGCGCTCCGGCACTCGTACCCGGATTGGGTGGCTCGGGTGTGGTGGCGCGACCTCGACCGCGAGGAGGCGCTCGCCCTGATGCGGGCGCAGAACGAGCCGCAGGAGACGGTCGTGCGGCGAAACTCGCTTCGCCCCGGCGAGGTCGCCGGCGAGCCGGACGCGGAGATTCCGGGCGCGCTGCGCGTCGAGCGGGTCGACGAGGAGGCGCTGGCGACCGGGCTCGTCTGGCCGCAGAGCCGCGGCTCGCAGCTCGCGGGGCTCGTTGTCGGCGCCCAGCCGGGGGAGCGCGTCCTCGACCTTTGCGCCGCGCCGGGCGGTAAGGCGACGCAGCTCGCGCAGGCCGCGGCCGAGGTCGTGGCGGTCGAGAAGCATCCCGGCCGTGCGCGCGAGCTCGACCAGAACTGCCGCCGCCTCGGCGCTGACAACGTTCGCGTCGTGAACGCGGACGCGCTCGAGCTGCCTCAGGAGCTGGGCGCTTTCGACCGCGTGCTCGTCGACGCGCCGTGCTCGGGCCTCGGCGTCCTCGCCGCGCGGCCCGATCTCCGCTGGCGCGGGGAACCGCTGCCCGAGCTCCAGCGCGACCTCCTGCACGCAGCGGCAGAACGAGTGCAGCCCGGTGG